>NZ_JBFAWU010000030.1:0-77296 GCF_040680455.1 Streptomyces sp. NPDC052052
AGTCCGCGCAGATCGCGCTGAGTTTCCTGCGGTCGCACGGCGCGGAGCTGGAGCTGCCGGTCGCGGATCTGAAGGACCGCGGCGTGCCCCGGTACCCCCTGGGGTGCCGGGCCCACGGCATGTCCGAGAGAAGGCGAGAGGGATCGTTGTGAGTTCCAGTGCACGCTATGACTTCGACACCGTCGTCGACCGCCGGGGCACCTGGTGCGTCCAGTGGGACGGGGTCGCGGACCGGTTCGGGGTGGACGGGCTGCTGCCGTTCACCATTTCCGACATGGACTTCGAGACCGCGCCGGAGGTGCTGAGCGCCCTGCGGGCCCGGCTGGACCACGGGGTGCTGGGCTACACGACCTGGCAGCAGGACGACTTCCGCTCCGCGATAGCCCACTGGTACGAGACCCGGTACGGGACCCGGATCGACACCACGCAGCTGGTGTACGGACCGTCCGTACTCAACCAGCTCTCGCAGCTGCTCCAGATGTGGACGGCCGAGGGGGAGGGCGTGGTCGTCCACACCCCGACGTACGACGGTTTCCGCAAGGCGATCACGGGGCTCGGCCGCGAGCTGCGGGGTGTGCCGATGGGGGACATGGCGGCGCTGGAGAGCGCGCTCGCCCGCCCCGACAGCAAGATTCTGCTCGTCTGCTCGCCGCACAATCCGACCGGCCGGGTGTGGACGGAGGCCGAACTGGCCGAGATGGCGGAACTCGCCGCGCGGCACGGGGCCGCGGTGATCAGCGACGAGATCCACGCGGACTTCACGCACCAGGGGCACCACGTGCCGTGGACGCGGGTCGGCGGCGAGCGGCGCTGGGCGGTGATCACCTCGGGGTCGAAGTCGTTCAACTTCCCGGCGCTGACCGGTTCGTACGGGCTGATCGGGGACCCGGCCGACCGGGCGGAGTTCCAGCGCAGGATGGAGACGGCGGAGGGGCTCGCCTCCCCGGCGGTGCTGTCCCTGACCGCGCACATCGCCGCGTACCGGGAGGGCGCGGCGTGGCTGGACCAGGTCCGCGGGTATGTCGTGGAAAACCTGGAGCTGGTCGCCAGGCGGCTGGGCGAGGAGCTCCCGGAACTGGGGTGGGAGCCGCCGCAGGCCGGTTATCTGGCCTGGATCGATCTGCGCCCGGCGGGCGTCGACGACGACGAGGCCCTGCAGCGGGTGCTGATCGAGCGCGAGAAGGTCGCGGTGATGCCGGGGACGTTCTACGGGGCGGACGGCTTCGTCCGGCTGAACGTCGGCTGCCCGCGGTCCAAGGCCGAGGCGGGCGTGGAGGCACTGATCCGGGGGGTCCGGGCAGTGACGCGGGACAGGGCGTAGAGCCGGGGCGCAGGGGCGGGGCCCTGCGCCGGGGGACCACGGGTGGGTGCTGCGGCGGGCGCCGTGGGCCGAGGCGCCCGCCCGACCGGACGGCACGACAGGGCTCCCCGATGGCCGCCCCGGTGCGGAGCGCCGATGCTGCTCGTATGCCTGTGCCTGACGCCGCTCCGGGAGCCATCCGCGTCGCTTCCGCCACCGGACGCCGCGTCGTTCTCGCCACCGTTCTCGGCTCCAGCATGGCCATGCTCGACTCCACCGTCGTCAACATCGCCCTGCCCCGGATCGGCAGGGACCTGGGCACCGGCCTGGCCGCCCTCCAGTGGACCGTCAACGCCTACCTGGTGACCCTCGCCGGGCTGATCCTGCTCGGGGGCGCCCTCGGCGACCGGTACGGGCGGCGGCGGATCTTCACGATCGGGGTGGTCTGGTTCACGGCCGCGTCCGTGCTGTGCGGCATCGCGCCGAACGCGACTGTCCTGATCACCGCCCGCGCCCTCCAGGGCGTCGGCGGGGCACTCCTCACCCCCGGTTCGCTGGCCCTGATCCAGGCGAGCTTCCATCCGGACGACCGGGCCCGCGCGGTCGGGCTGTGGTCGGGGCTCGGCGGGGTCGGGGCCGCCATCGGGCCGTTCGTCGGCGGCTGGCTGGTCGACGGGCCCGGCTGGCGGTGGGTGTTCCTGCTCAACGTGCCGCTCGCCGCGGTCTGCCTGCCGGTGGCGCTGCGCCACGTACCGGAATCGCGTGACCCCCACGCACACGGGCGCTTCGACGCCCTGGGCGCCGCGCTCGCCGCGCTCGCCCTCGCCCTGGTGACCTACGCGCTGATCGAGGCGCCGGCCCAGGGGGCGTCCGCGGCGGTGATCGGGGCGGCCGTCGGCGGCATCGTCCTCGGGACGGTGTTCGTGCAGGTGGAGCGGCGGCGGGCGGAGCCGATGCTGCCGCCGTCGGTGTTCGCGTCCCGGCAGTTCACCGCCGTCAACATCATCACCCTCTGTGTGTACGCGGCGCTCGGCGGCTACTTCTTCCTCTCCGCGATCCAGCTCCAGGTCGTCGCCGGGTACTCGGCCCTCGGCGCGGGCACCGCGCTGCTGCCCTCGACCGTGCTGATGCTGCTGTTCTCCGCCTCGTCGGGTGAACTCGCCCAGCGCATCGGGCCCCGCATCCCGCTCACCGTCGGCCCTCTGATCGCCGCGGCCGGAATGCTGCTGATGCTGCGGGTCGGTCCGGGTGCGAACTCCGTCCCGCGCTACTTCACCGATGTGCTCCCCGCCGTCGGTGTGATCGGCGTCGGGCTGGTCACCCTGGTGGCACCGCTCACCGCGACCGTGCTGGCCTCCGTGGACACCGCTCGGGCCGGACTCGCCAGCGGGATCAACAACGCGGCCGCCCGCGCCGCCGGGCTGATCGCGGTGGCGGCCCTGCCGCTGCTCGCCGGAATGGGCCCGGAGGCGTACCGGAACCCCGGCGAGTTCGCCGAGACCTTCCGACGGGCGATGCCGATCTGTGCCGGGCTGCTCGTGCTCGGCTCGCTGATCGCCTGGGCAACCGTGCGGAAGCCTCCCGCCCGCGCGGACGAGGAGAGGCCGGCACGCCCCGCCTGCACCGTGCACTGCGGTGTCGCCGCCCCGCCCCTGGAGCCCCGGTGCGAGCAGGCGGGGAAGGCAGGGAAGGCGGGGGAGGCGGGCGCGGCAGGGGAGACGGACCGGCGCTGAGCGCCCGGCGAAGCGCCCGGGGTACCCCCGGCGTGCGCGGGCCGGGCACACTGGAACCCATGTCGATCCACGAGAACCTGCTCGGGGGACCTCCTCCGACCCATCTGCCCGACGACCCGGAGCCGCGCGAGCTGCTCGCGAACGGCACGGCCCCCGCCGACGTCGCCGCGAAGTACCCGGCCTCCTCCCTCGCCTGGGCGCAGCTCGCCGACGAGGCGTTCGAGGGCGGCCGCGTCGTCGAGTCTTACGCCTACGCCCGCACCGGCTACCACCGCGGCCTCGACGCGCTGCGCCGGGCCGGCTGGAAGGGCCACGGCCCCGTGCCGTTCGAGCACGAGCCGAACCGCGGCTTCCTGCGCGCCCTGCACGCCCTGGCGCGGGCCGCGCAGGCGATCGGTGAGCAGGAGGAGTACGAGCGCTGCTCGACGTTCCTGCGCGACTCCTCGCCGACCGCCGCCGAGACCCTCGGTTAGTGCCGCAAGAGGCGACGTTTGCCCCGTCGCGACGCTCGGACCCCGCAGATGCACCCGCGTCTGCGGGGTCTGCGCGGTACCACAGCCTCCGTTTAGGATGCGGGCAGGGGACCGGAGCTCCACCACCTCACGGAAGGGGCGGACCGCTACCCGGAAGCTTGTGTCGAGGAGACAGCAATGTCGACGATCCACCCCGACCCCGAAGCCACCGGTGCGGACTCTCCGCACCTCGACTTCGCGGGCACGACTCCGTACGAGGACTACGTCCAGGCGGATGTCCTGACCCATCTCCAGCACCTTCGCTCCGACGATCCGGGCGAGATGGTCTTCCTGGTCACCACCCAGGTCATGGAGCTGTGGTTCACCGTCATCGTCCACGAGTGGGAGACCGCCGCGCACGCCCTGCGCGAGGACCGGCTGTCCGTCGCACGCGACGCGCTCAAGCGCTCCGTGCGGGAACTGGAGGCACTCAACGCCTCCTGGACGCCGCTCGCCCAGCTCACGCCCGCCCAGTTCAACTCCTACCGCGGCGCCCTCGGTGAGGGCTCCGGCTTCCAGTCGGCGATGTACCGGCGGATGGAGTTTCTGCTCGGCGACAAGTCCGCCTCCATGCTGGTGCCGCACCGGGGCGCGCCCCGGGTCCACGCCGAGCTGGAGAAGGCACTCGGCGAACCGGGGCTGTACGACGAGACGCTCGCCCTGCTCGCCCGGCGCGGTCACGCCGTGCCCAAGGACGTGCTCAACCGGGACCTGACGCAGAAGTACGAGCCGTCTCCCGAGGTCGAGGCCGTCTGGGCGGAGATCTATGCCAACCCCGACCAGCACGACGATCTGGTCCGGCTCGGCGAGGCGCTGACCGACGTCGGCGAACTGGTGTGGCGCTGGCGCAACGACCATCTCGTCGCCACCCGGCGCGCGATGGGCTCGAAGACCGGTACCGGCGGCTCCGCCGGCGTCGCGTGGCTGGAGAAACGGGCCACGAAGAACGTCTTCCCCGAGCTGTGGACGGCGCGCAGTCATGTCTGAGACCTTCGCCGCGCGGGCCGCCGCTCTCGACAACGCCGACCAACTCGCCGACCTGCGCAAGCTGTTCACGCTCGACGACACCGTCTACCTCGACGGCAACTCGCTGGGTGCGCTGCCCGTTCACGTACCCGCCCGGATGCAGGAGGTGCTGTCCCGCGAGTGGGGCGAGCTGCGCATCCGGTCCTGGGGCGAGAGCGGATGGTGGACCGCGCCGGAGCGGATCGGCGACCGGATCGCCCCGATCGTCGGAGCCGCCGCCGGGCAGATCGTCGTCGGCGACTCGACCAGCGTGAACGTCTTCAAGGCGGTCGTCGCCGCGACCCGGCTGGCGCCGGAGGGCCGTGACGAGATCCTCGTCGACGCGACGACGTTCCCCACCGACGGGTACATCGCCGCGTCCGCCGCCCGGATGACCGGCCACCGGCTTGTCCCGGTCGCCCCCGCAGAGGTGCCGGACGCCCTCGGGCCCCGCACCGCGGCCGTCCTGCTCAACCATGTCGACTTCCGCACCGGAAGGCTCCACGACCTGCCCGGACTCACCGCCGCCGCGCACGCGGCGGGCGCCCTCGCCGTCTGGGACCTGTGCCACAGCGCGGGTGCCCTGCCCGTCGGCCTGGACGTGCACGGCGTGGACCTCGCGGTCGGCTGTACGTACAAGTACCTGAACGGCGGCCCCGGTTCACCCGCCTTCCTGTACGTCGCCGAGCGCCACCAGGCAGGCTTCGACTCACCGCTGCCGGGGTGGACGTCGCACGCCGACCCGTTCGCCATGACCTCCGGTTACGCCCCCGCGGACGGTGCGGTACGCGGCCGGGTCGGTACCCCCGACATCCTCTCCATGCTGGCGCTCGAAGCATCGCTGGACGTGTGGAACGGGGTGTCCGTCGAGGCGGTGCGCGCCAAGTCCCTGGCGCTGACGGACTTCTTCCTGGAGTGCGTCGCCGCCTATCTGCCCGAGGGCCGCGTCACCTCCCTCACCCCGGCCGCGCACGCCGAGCGCGGCAGCCAGGTCGCGCTGCGGTGCGAGGACGCGGAACCGGTGATGAACGCGCTCATCGCGCGGGGCGTCGTCGGGGATCTGCGGCGGCCGGACGTGCTGCGGTTCGGCTTCACACCGCTGTACGTGGGGTTCGCGGACGTGGAGCGGGCGGCGCGGGTGCTGGACGAGGTGGTGAGGGGCTGAGGCCCTTCGCTCGGATCAGGCAGTCCCGGAGGTCCGGAATCCGGAATCCTCTGCCATGATCCGTCCATGATCCATCGGCGGGGACGGGGCCTTGTGTACTGGTACCGTCCCCGCAGATCAGGCCAGTTGGGTCTGTCGGACTCGGATACGGACGGGTTGGAGCAGCATGTCGGATTCTTCCGCGCGTGATCGGGACGCCGCCGAGACCGAGTCGGCTTTCTCCCATCCACCGGTCGCCCCCGACGCGACTGCCGTCTACGGCAGCCACCCGGACCAGCTGATCGACTTCTACGCCCCGCGCGACGGCCGGACCGGTGTGCCGGTCGTGGTCGTTCTGCACGGCGGTGCGTGGCGGGCACCGTACGACCGCCGGCATGTGTCGCCGTTCGCGGACTTCCTGGCCCGGCGCGGGTTCGCCGTCGCCAGTGTCGAGTACCGGCGCGGCAGCGAGATCCCGCAGCAGCGCGGTTCCGGCCCGGTCGCGGGCCGTTGGCCGGAGACCTTCGACGACGTCGCCGCGGCGATGGACGCACTCCCGGCCCTGCTGGCCCGGGAACTCCCGCAGGCCGACGTCCGGCGGACCGTCGTCACCGGGCACTCCGCCGGCGGGCAGCTCGCCCTGTGGGCCGCCGCCCGGCACGTACTGCCTCAGGGCTCGCCGTGGCGGCTGCCCGCACCGCCGCCGCTGCGGGGCGTCGTGGCGCTCGCGCCGATCGCGGACTTCGCCACCGCCGTCGAGCTGGACGTGTGCTCGGGGGCGGTCGGTCAGTTCCTCGGTCGCGCGGAGGACTTCGAGGAGCGGGCCCCGCACGCCGACCCGGCCGTGCTGCTGCCCACCGGGATCGCGACGACCGTGGTGCAGGGCATCACCGACCGCGATGTGCCGAAGGCCGTCGCGGAGGCGTTCGTCGACGCGGCGGCGAAGGCGGGGGAGACGGTGGGGCTGACCCTGCTGCCCGACGTCGGCCACTTCCCGCTGATCGACCCGGCGAGCGACGCGTGCGCGGTGGTGGCGGAGGAACTCGCCCAGCTGGCCTGGTGACTGCCCGCCGGCCCGGTGGCCAGGGCCCCGGGGCGGCCGGCCGACGGGTCCGGGTAACGTCCGCATATGCAGCTGTCCTCACGTTCTGCGGCCGACGCCCCCTTCGCGTCTTTCGATCCCTGGTCCCCGGCCTTCGTCGCCGACCCGTACCCGGCCTACGCCGCACTGCGCGAGGCCGGCCGGGTGCACTACTTCGAGCCCACCAACCAGTGGCTCGTCCCGCACCACGCCGATGTGTCCGCGCTGCTGCGCGACCGCCGCCTGGGCCGTACGTATCTGCACCGCTTCTCCCACGAGGAGTTCGGACGTACGCCGCCCCCGGCCGAGCACGAGCCCTTCCACACCCTCAACGGGCAGGGGCTCCTCGACCTGGAGGCCCCCGACCACACCCGGATCCGGCGCCTGGTCTCCAAGGCCTTCACCCCGCGTACGGTCGAGCAGCTCGTCCCGACCGTCCGGCGACTGGCCGCCGAACTGGTCGACGCGTTCGTCGAGGCGGGCGGCGGCGATCTGCTCGGCGCCGTGGCCGAGCCGCTGCCGGTGACCGTCATCGCCGAGATGCTCGGCATCCCGGAGGCCGACCGGGCACCCCTGCGGCCCTGGTCGGCGGCGATCTGCGGGATGTTCGAACTGAACCCGTCCGACGAAACGGCCCGCGCCGCCGTCCGTGCCTCGCTCGACTTCTCCGCCTATCTGCGCGAACTGATCGAGGAACGGCGCAGGCGCCCCGGCACGGATCTGATCTCCGCCCTCATCGCCGCCCACGACGAGGGCGAGCGGCTGAGCGAGCAGGAGATGATCTCCACCTGTGTGCTGCTGCTCAACGCGGGCCACGAGGCGACCGTCAACACCACCGTGAACGGCTGGTGGACGCTGCTGCGCCACCCCGAGCAGCTGGCCGCCCTGCGCGCCGACCACGGGCTGCTGCCGACGGCGATCGAGGAGCTGATGCGGTACGACACCCCGTTGCAGATGTTCGAGCGCTGGGTCCTCGACGACATCGAGATCGACGGCACCGTCATCCCGCGCGGCTCCGAGGTGGCCCTGCTCTTCGGCTCCGCCAACCGCGACCCGGCCCGCTTCGAGGCCCCCGACACCCTCGACCTGGCCCGCCGGGAGAACCCGCACATCACCTTCGGCGCGGGCATCCACTTCTGCCTGGGAGCCCCCCTCGCCCGGGTCGAACTGGCCGCCTCCTTCGGCGAGCTGCTGCGCCGCGCCCCGCGGATGCGGCTGGTGTCCGAGCCGGAGTGGAACCCGGGCTACGTGATCAGGGGGCTGAAGGAACTGCGCGTCGAGCTGTGACGGGCCGGGCCGGTGTGCTGTGCGGCGTCAGCACACCGGCCCGCAGGTACTCGGTGGCCCCGCCAGCACGTCGAAGGCGACTCCGAAGCCGACAAGAGCCGTGAGGAGCACCGCCGCCCCGAGCGCCTGCCGCCACTTCCCCCACAGGAGGGCGAAGAGCGTGACCCCGGCCGTGATGCCGCCGAGCATCATGACCGGCAGCCCGAGCCACAGCACGTTCCACTCCGCCTCGCCCTCGAAGCCCCCGAAGATGCCGCGCCGGCCGTAGGGGGCCCAGGCGAGCATCCCGGCCGCCCCGCCGATCAGGGCGATCAGGCAGCCGGCGACTCCGCGGATGGCTTCGCGTCGGTGTTCCATGATCCAGAGGACGTGCGTGCACCCCGGGGAGGTTGCACGGCGTGGCAGCCCCCGACGATCCCTGGTCCCCAACCCGTCACACCGGGCCGGGGACCAGGTGAGCCAGGGCGTCGAGAGCGCCGGGGTCGGAGGCGTCGATGTCTTCGTACAGACCCTTCGGCCAGTACGGGCGCCCCTCGATCCAGGCGACGACCAACGGCTGCCCGTCGCACCATCCGTGCAGCTCCGCGATGCCGGTCGGCGCGGGCAGCCCGGCCCACGGGGCCTTGTCCGGCCCCGGCGGCAGGAGCCGCATCAGACCCTCCGGCGTGGGGTCGTCGTCGGTCCCGTCGTCGCCTGCCCCTCCGGCCGCTCCCTCGGTCGGGAAGAGCACGAGCACGGGCCCGTCGGTGGCGCTCGACTCGTCGTACAGCAGGGCGTACCGCCGGGTCCGGGTTTCGGGGGCGACCACCGCACGGGCCATCCGGCGTGCGAGCGGGATGCCGGAGCCGATCGTCCGCCAGGCGAACCAGAGCCCCAGGACCCCGCTCGCCACGGCGAGCCCCCGTGGCAGGTCCGGGACCATGCCGGCGCCCAGGGCCCAGCACAGGACGGCGATGGCGCCCGCGTACCCCAGGAACCACAGGGTCGCCGCGGTTCCGGCGACACGCCGCAGCATGGGCACCCGCCACCAGATCACCTGCTGCCCCAGCCGCACCTCGCCCACCGCCCGCGGCGCCACCAGGTCCGGGCCGCGCAGCCCGGCCTGCCGTTCCGCCACGGCGGCGAACGCGGCGTAGCCGGCGGGCACGGGCTGCGCGGACTCCGTGCCGGGCCGGTCGTCCCGTCCGGCGTCCGGCTCCTTGTCCACCCAGGGCCGGTCGGGCAGCGCGTATGCCGGCGGTCCCTGACCCCGCGGCCCGCGCCTCCGTACGACGACCAGCCGGACCACACCGCCGACGACGCCGACCGCGACGAGCGCCAGCCCGCTGAACCCGACGCCGTCCGTCACGGCGAACGCCGGGGTGCCGCGCAGCTCCGCGTCGTACAGATCGCCCTTGAACGGCGGGTACGAGACGACATAGCCGCTCTCGTAACCCTCGACGGGGCCCCGGTACGGTGCGCAGTGGAACGGCCCCGTACGTGTCCCGCCTCCGTAGGGATCGGTCCACCGGACGACGCAGCGGCCGTCGCCCCGCTCACCGATGATCGTCAGGTCGACCAGCGGGTCGTGGTCGGACGCCACCGACCAGCCGGTGGCGAGCGCCACCAGGAGGCAGCCGACGACGCACACCCAGCGGAAGATCCCCCGCCACCAGGGGCGCCGCCTCCGCGCCTGCCCCACCGGGGCCGCGACCTCCGGCGATCCGACCCGGGCCGCACCCTCCGGCACGATCTGTGGCCCGCGCGGGGCCGGGCGCGTGAGCAGGCCGCTGACCTGCGGACGGGCCGCGATCGAGCGCGCCCGACGGCCGCGTACCGGCCTGGCCCAGATGAGTTCCGTACCGCCGGGTGGTGCCAGCACACCCCCCCTACGGGCATCACCGCACCACCACAGCACCCCGCCGGGACCGTTCAGCAGGGAGAAGCGCCACTGAGTGGTGTACGGCGCCAGCGCCAGCAGCTCACCCGGTTCCGGTCCGCCCAGCACCACGACGGCTCCGCCGCTGCCCCGCTGCTGGGCGACCGAGGTGTGGGCCGTCCACGGTCCGGCGCCGAGCACCCGGCGCATCCGCCCCGCCCGGTGCCTCACCACGGCCCCGCCCACCAGCAGCGCGATGCTCAGCCCGGCGAGCGTCGGAACCACGGACCACCCGGTGACGAACACCCCGGGGAACACCACCGAGCACAACGCTGCCGCGCCGCCGCCGAACCAGCGCCAGGCCGAAGCCCGGTACCGCTCCAGTGCGTCCGCCGTCCCCGGCAGGTCCAGCGCGGCCGGGGCCGCCCGGCCCGCATCCGCGCCCACCACAGGTCTGTCGGCATCGCCCGAACTGTTCGCCATCCCCAGCCCCCGCCCCTCCGCCCGGCTCGGCCCCGGAGACTACCCCTCGCCCGTCGGCAGCATCAGCCCCCAGACACCCGCTCGCACCGTCCATGTCCTGGTCCGGACCGGGCCGGCGACCTGGATGTCCGCGCGGTAGCGGAAGTCCGGGCCGGAGACCGTGACGGTGTTCGCCTCCGCAGTGACCGGTTCGGACGCCGACGGGCGGATCACCAGCGTCGCGCGGCCCCCGTCGCCCTGCGAGGCCACCGTCACCGACTCCACCGGACGGTCCAGGCCGTTCAGCAGGACCCCGTCCGCCTCGACGCGCAGCCGGTACGTGGGCGGCGCGGCGGGGGGCGCCGACGGGGCCGGGTGCACCAGGGAACGGGCCAGGGTGCGGCAGGTGTCCCAGACCGCCGTGACCCCGGTACGGGGGGCCACCGCGTCCCGCGGCACGCCCGGCGCCGGAATGTGCAGCGTGCCCAGGACCACGCCGTCGCTGTCGTCGACCAGCAGGTCGAGCTTGTGCACGGCCCCGTCCAGCGCGGTGCGCGCCGCCGCCACCGGGCCCGGTGGCACGCCGAGCGTGCGCGCGAGGTCCAGCGTGCCCGCGGCGCCGACCGGGATCAGCGAGAGGGCGGTCGCGGCCGGATCCCGATCCCGGTGCAGCAGGGCCACCGCCCGCCGCAGCGCGCGGTCGTCCCCGACCACCACCGGTCGCCGACTGCCCCGCCGGGACAGCGCCCGATCGAACTCCTCGGGGCCGTCCGGCAGGCAGATCTTGGCGTGCGAACCCGCGCTGAGCACGTCTTTTGCGATACGGACGGACTCGCCGTCGGTCCGGCGGGCTACCGGGTCGATGACCACCAGCAACTGGTGCGCACCGTCGCCGGGGGGCTGGGCAGCCGACACCTCGGTCCTTCCTCGGGTAGCATCTTGGTGCAACAGCCCCTTGCGCTATTGCGCCAGGGGCTTCGTCTATACCGGGGCACCCGGTTCGATGGTTCAGGCCCTGTCGTACACCGTCGTACGACATGTACGACGGTTACGTACGCCCCTGACCTTGGACATGCCCCGCCCGGAAGGGGTGTACGCCTGTGCCCGCACTTGTGCTGCTCGGTGCTCAGTGGGGTGACGAGGGCAAGGGAAAGGCCACCGACCTCCTCGGTGGATCCGTGGACTATGTGGTGCGCTACCAAGGCGGCAACAACGCCGGCCACACGGTGGTCGTCGGTGACCAGAAGTACGCACTTCATCTCCTCCCTTCCGGAATCCTGTCGCCGGAGTGCACCCCGGTCATCGGCAACGGTGTCGTCGTCGACCCGGCCGTTCTGCTTGCCGAGCTGAGCGGGCTGAACGAACGCGGCGTGGACACGTCCAAGCTGCTGATCAGCGGTAACGCCCATTTGATCACTCCGTACAACGTCACCGTCGACAAGGTGACCGAACGCTTCCTCGGCAAGCGCAAGATCGGTACGACCGGCCGGGGCATCGGCCCGACCTACGCCGACAAGATCAACCGCGTGGGCATCCGCGTCCAGGACCTCTACGACGAGTCGATCCTGGAGCAGAAGGTCGAGGCGGCCCTGGAGCAGAAGAACCAGCTCCTGGCCAAGGTCTTCAACCGCCGCGCCATCGAGTCCGGCAAGATCGTCGAGGAGATGCTCCAGTACGCGGAGCAGATCAAGCCGTTCGTCGCCGACACGACGCTGATCCTGAACGACGCCATCGACGCGGGCAAGGTCGTCCTCTTCGAGGGCGGTCAGGGCACGCTGCTCGACGTCGACCACGGCACGTACCCCTTCGTCACCTCGTCGAACCCGACCGCGGGCGGCGCCTGCACCGGTTCCGGCGTGGGCCCGACGAAGATCAACCGGGTCATCGGCATCCTCAAGGCGTACACCACCCGCGTCGGCGCCGGCCCGTTCCCGACGGAGCTGCTCGACGAGGACGGCGAGGCGCTGCGCCGGATCGGCGGTGAGCGCGGTGTCACCACCGGCCGTGACCGTCGCTGCGGCTGGTTCGACGCGGTGATCGCCCGGTACGCGACCCGGGTCAACGGTCTCACCGACTTCTTCCTCACCAAGCTGGACGTGCTGACCGGCTGGGAGCAGATCCCGGTGTGTGTCGCGTACGAGATCGACGGCAAGCGCGTCGAGGAGCTCCCGTACAGCCAGACCGACTTCCACCACGCGAAGCCGGTCTACGAGATGCTGCCGGGCTGGTCCGAGGACATCACGAAGGCCAAGACCTTCGCCGATCTGCCGAAGAACGCGCAGGCGTACGTGAAGGCGCTGGAGGAGATGTCCGGCGCCCCGATCTCCGCCATCGGCGTCGGCCCCGGCCGCACCGAGACCATCGAGATCAACTCCTTCCTGTAGGAGCGGCGAGCACGCGAAGAGGGCCGGGACGGCGCGTTCCGGCCCTCTTCGCGTGCTCGGCACCGGCCGGGCACGTCCCCGTTCCGGTTCACCCGGCGGCGTCGGATCCCGCGAGGTCCAGGGACCGGAACGCCAGCCACAGGTCGTAACGGGCGCTCGGCGTCCGGAGCAGGGAACGCTGAAGGGCCGATTCGAGGCGGGTGAGACGCTTGCGGGCCCCCGGCACCGAGATGCCCAGCGCCGCGGCCGTCGGGCCCAGCTGGGCCTGGCAGTCCAGCCAGGTACGGAGGGTGGTCAGCGGGTCGGCGGCGGTCCGGGAGGAGCCGGGTTCGGTGAGCGGGCGCAGTTGCTGGGCGGCCCACTCCTGGACGGCGGGTCCACGCAGGATGTCGTCGAGTCGGTGGGGCGGTGCGGGCGCCACCGCGTCCGGGCCGGTCGGCCGGTGCACGGTGGGTGTGGCGCGGATGCGCAGGGCCAGGTCGAGGGCGGCCTGGTCGGCGACCTGGTTCAGGTCGAGACCGAGCACCTCGCCGATCAGCCGGAGCCGCGCGGCCAGTGTGTTCCGGTGGATCTTCAGGTGCTGGGTAGCGTGCGAGGAGAACGCGAGCCAGGAGGCGAGGGTCGCCGCGAGTTCCTGACTGCCCGGATCGTGGCTGCGCCGCGGCAGATGGGTGAGCAACGGGTTCAGCAGCGCGTCCGCCCACTGCGCCCCGGCCCGCCCGACGGCCAGCGCGGCCTCCGGCGCCGAACCGAAGCGGGCATGCCGGCCGGGCAGGCCACGGGCCACGGCCAGGGCGTGGAACGCCTGGCGGTACCCGGTCGCGGTGTCGGACAGCGGTACGTCCTGGCTCGCACCCACGACGCACTCGTCGACCCGGTCGGCGACCCGGAGGCCGAGCCGCGGTTCGGCCGTGTCCGGCTCGGCCGGGACGATGAGGATCAGGTGGTGCGCGTACACCGGACACCGGATGATCCAGGACCGGCCGCCCGAGAGGTCGGTGCAGATCCGCGCCACCTCGTCCCGGCGGCCGGTCGGGCACTCCACGACGCACACCCGCACGGGGTCCGGCAGCGTGGGCTTCAGCGCACCCGCCACCTGGTGGGCGATGGACAGCTGACCGGTCATCAGTAGATGCAGCACCGCTTCCCGGCTGCGGGACTCCGCCAGGTCCACCCGGCGGCGCTTGCGCTCCACGGTCTCCGCGGTCCAGCACAGGGCGAGTGGCATCGAGGCGTCGGCGAGGAGCGTGGCGAGTCCGTCGGGCAGCGGACGCGGGGCGACGACGGCCAGGACCGGGGAGGAGGCCTCCGCGGGGCCGTCCAGCGGGAACAGCAGGGCGGTGTGCGGCCCCTGGTCGAACGAGAGGGACCGTGCCCCGCGCGAGGCGAGTTCCTTGGCCCCTTCGGCGGCTAGCGCGGCGGCCTCCACGCCCATGCGATCCGGGGCCCTTGTCACGCCGTGCAGCACGGTGCCGTCCCCGTCGACCAGCCCGGCCCAGCCCTCCGCCCGGCCGGACACCCAGCGCAGCAGCTCCTGCGAGCCGCCGGACCGGGCCAGCCGGTACATCTGCCACACGTCTGCGGCCCGTTCCCGCACGTGCACGTAGCCTCCGTTCGTCCTTCTGTGTCCTGCCGGAACCGGAATGGAGCGTATCGGCCTGGCTGTGCGGACTGATACCTCTGACGGCCCACACGGTGCGAACTGAATCTTCCGGTCGTCTACCCGGAGTCCTACAGTCCGAACACGGGTGCGAGACCCCTCGGCGGAGGGGCACGGGGCGACGGCAGCGGCCTACGGGGGTGGCCGCTGCCGTCGCGCGCAACTCCCTTTGTTTCTCCCGTTGTCAGTGGTGGCCCCTAGGGTCGGCTCACGGTCACGACGGTGATCGCAGAGACGAGCGGGAGGGGCCGTCGTCATGGAGTTCCGCATCGAGCGCAGTGCCTGGACCGATGCCGTGGCCTGGGCGGCCCGGGTGCTGCCCACACGTTCGCTCGTTCCCGTGCTGGGCGGGCTGCTTTTGGAGGCGGCCGACGGCCGGCTGCGCGTCTCGGGCCTCGACGACGAGGCGTCCGCCCGCATCGAGGTGGAGGCGGAGACCATACGGGCCGGGAAGGCGCTGGTCGTGGGCCGCCGACTGCTCGATGTCTGCCGGGTGCTGCCCGAGGGCGTGGTGGAGTGCGGGGTCGAGGGTTCGAGGTTCTCGCTGACGAGCGGCAGCGCCCGGTTCGGGCTCTCGGTCCTGCCGTTCGACGACTATCCGGCGCTCCCGGCACTGCCGGAGGTGCTGGGGGCGGTGGAAGCGGAGGAGTTCGCCGCGGCCGTCGCCCATGTGACGGTGGCGGCGGGCCGGGACGACACGCTGCCGGCCCTGACGGGCATCCGGCTGGCGCTCGACGGCGACACGATGACGCTGGCGGCCACGGACCGCTACCGGTTCGCGGTCCGCACGCTTCCGTGGAAACCGGGGAAGGGCGACATATCTGCCGATGTCGTCGTCTCCGCCCGCAGACTGGCCGAGACCGCCCGCTCCTTCGGCCGGGGCGGAATGGTCCGACTCGCCCTGGACGACAGTTCAGCCGGTTTCGAACTGGCCGGTATGCGTACCACGGTGCGGCTGCTCGACAGCCGACTGCCGCGCCACGACAAGCTGTTCGCCATGGCGGACCCTGTCCGCGCGGTGGTGGAGCGGGCTCCCCTGGTCGAGGCCGTCAAGCGGGTCGCGGTGGTCGCGGAGGGCGGCAGCCCGCTCCGACTGACGTTCTCCGAAGCCTCATTGCTGCTTCGGGCGGGTTACGGGGACGATGTGGCCTCCCAGCGTCTTCCCGCCGCTCTCGGGGGAGTCGATGAGCTGACCGTCGCCTTCAACCCCGCGTATCTGATGGATGCGCTGGCCTCGTTCGACGCACCCGTGGTCCGGTTCGATCTGCTGGGCCCCGGGCAGCGTGCGATGGTCACCGGGTGGGGGTCCGAGGAGGACGCGACACGGGATGCGGCGCACCCTGCTCATCAGCATCTGCTGATGTCGGTCAAGCCGTCGGCCCGGTGACGCCTCGGGGCCGAGGTGGGACCGGCCCCGTCAGCGTCAGTTCGCCCAGCTGAGGAACGTCGACCATGCGTCCGGCGCGACGGCGAAGGTGGGCCCTGCGGGCACCTTGGAGTCCCGGACGTGGACGGCGTGGGGGCAGGCGGCCACCTCGACGCACTGGCCGCCGCTGTCGCTGCTGTACGAGGACGTGTGCCAGTTGAACGCCACCTCGACGCAGTTGCCGCCGCCGCTGTCGCTGTGGCTGGACTTGAACCAACGCAGGGTGTTGTTCATACCTTGTCTCCTGCCAACCGCTCGATGAGGCCCAGCGATTCACGAGGGCCCAGGGCCTGTGCCCGGTATGAAGAGACGAATCAGTTCGCCCAGGCGAGGAACGTCGACCACGCGTCGGGTGCGACGGCGAAGGTGGGCCCTGCGGGCACCTTGGAGTCCCGGACGTGGACGGCGTGGGGGCAGGCGGCCACCTCGACGCACTCACCGCCATTGGCGTTGCTGTATGACGACGCGCGCCAGTTGAAGGCCACCTCGATGCAGTCACCGCCATTGGCATTGCTGAAGCTGGACTTGAACCAATGCAGGGTGTTGCTCATGCCTCGTCTCCTGCCAACTGCTCGATGAGGCCCAGCGATTCACGAGGATCCAGGGCCTGTGCCCGGATCTTCGCACACCGCTGAGCGTATGTACTCACCTTTGCCGGGTCGCTCAGCAACCAACTCTCCTCCTGTACCTCCAGGTAGACGAGGTGCTGATGGTCCGAGGTCTCCACCACGCTCAGACTGCCGTGCCCTCCGGCATGCTCTCCGCTGGAACCGGAGTCCAGAGACAGTACCTGCACGGTGACATTGCGGCGACGCGCACACTCTGCGAGATGTCGCATTTGGTCCCGCATGATCGCCTTACTGCCGATGACCCGCCTCAGTACAGACTCTTCCAGGACCAGCTCGACCAGGGCAGACGGTTCCCGGTGGAGGAGCACGTTGCGCGCGATCCGGGCCTCGACCAGCTCCTCCACCCGCTCGTGAGGCAGCGGTGGGTAGCCGCCGCCAATCAGGGCTCGTGCATACGACTCGGTCTGGAAGAGACCATGGATGAAGTTCATCGAGAACAGCTGGAGTCCCAGTGCTGCCTGCTCCAGCAGCACGTAGTTCTTGAACTCATCCGGATACTTCTCCATCCGGATGTACTTTCTTGCGGTCTCGAAGATGCCCGCCCCATCCCCGAGCACGTGCTCCAAGCCTGCCAGCATGTCATCGCTCGCAGGCTGCGCACAGGTCTCCATCGCGCTGACCGCAGCCGCCGAATAGCCGATTTCGGCGCCAAGCTGCTCCTGCGTCAGCTTCCTCCTGATCCGCATCGAACGGGCGACATCGGCCACCAACTGTGCTGTCGGGCTAGCCATTTCCTTGTTTTCCGATCGTGCCATTGCGATCCCTTTTCGACTCAACCGGACTCAACCGGTCACTACGCGAACTCATCGAACTCAACTGAGATGCAGGGGAGTTAGCGCAGGTCAACGAGTGTGCGACGCCCCTCTTCAGTCACAGAAAACGCTAGCCAATCGGGGCAAGACTGGCCCTGTGAATGCACCGAAGAGTGAGCTGAACCTTGAGTGGATTCCGGCTTCCGGATTCCACCTCCGGAAAGCAGGCGTCCAATTCGACGCCGTGCGTGTGGACGGCGATGAAGGGAGGCGGCTCGCCCACTTCATGGAGGCGATCACCGGTGGTGAACCGGGCCCCGTCGTCACCGAGGCGAACGGACGGCGGGCGGTGTATTTCCTCGTCCCGGCCGGCAGTACCGCGCACAAGGCCTGGCCGGCCGGAGCCACTGCGCTGAACGCCACGGTGGGCCGGATCAGTTACGTGCCGATTCCCGCCCTGTGCGGCCGTACCTGGCCGCTCGCGTGGTACTTCCCGCCCGCCGCGCCCGACAGGTTCGTGCACACCCTGATGCTGCTCAACGCGGCTTGCGCGCTGCTGTGTTGAGTGCGCGGCCCGGTCTGATCAGTCGGCCCTGGTGTAGGTGAGCTGCTCGCCGCTGGCCGTGTTCCGGCGTCGCAGGGAGCCGTCCGGGAGCAGGGTCAGCGTGGTGGCCTTGCCCGCGGTGCAGGACGACATGGGTTCGCCGACGACGACCGTGGAGGGGCCGATCTCCACCGGGCCGTCCGGGGACGGCTCCTCGGTCAGGTCCGCCTGGAAGACGCAGTGGTACGAGCCTCCGCCGTCGAGCGGGCCGTCCGCGGTGAGCGTGAGGACGGTCTCGCCGACCGCGCCCTGCTGGATGACCAGCTCCCGGGTGGAGTGGCCGGTCGAATTGTCGATGGAACCCGACCAACTGCCGAGGAAGCCGGCCGGCACCGCGCCGCTGCTGCTGCTCTCCTTGTCGGAGGGGGAGACGTCCGGATCCGGGGACGGAGCATCGTCGCCGGCGGGGGAGCGCGACGGGGAAGGGGGAGCGGAGGCGGTGGGGGAGGGTTTGGACGTCGGTCCTCCGTTGTGCATGAGCGCGTAGACGGAACCGCCCGCGCCGGCCGCCACGAGCATGACGAGGGCGACGAGGGCGATCGTCGGACCCCGGCCCCGACGGGTGGGTTCGGCCTCGGACTGCGGCGCGGCGGGGTGGAGGGGGCCGTACGGAGGCGTGGATCCGAAACCGGGCTGCTGCTGGTACTGCGACTGCTGCGGGTACTGCGGGTGCTGTGGGTACTGCTGATACTGCGGGTATCCGTACGCGGAGTGGCCGACCTGCGGGGCGCCGAAGGAGCCGCCCGGATACGGCGGGGCGGGCGGCTGCGGGTACCCGTACCCGGGAGCGGGCGGAACGGGCGCGGTGGGCGCCGCCGGGGTGCCGGCCACCGTGGGAAGCATGGGGACGACGCCGGGGGGCGCGGGGGCGGGACGGTCGACGGGTGCCGAGGGTCTCGCAGGCACCGCACCCGCCGCGGGCACTGCACCCGCCGCAGGCGCTGGTGTGGCCCGGTCCGCGGCGGGTGCCTGCCCGGCGGCCTCCGTCGGGTCCTCGGAGTCCAGCAGTTCCACGGCATGACGGCCGAGCTGGGCGATGAGCGCGCCCGGGAGCCAGGGCTCCGACGCGTCGCCCTCGACGAGCCGCTCCAGGATCGCGTCCGTCGTCGGACGGGCCGCCGGATCCTTGCGCAGACAGTCCCCGATCAGTTCGACGAGGTCCACCGGGACGCCGGTCAGGTCCGGGGGCTCCTGAGCGATCCGGAACATCAGCGCGTGCACACCGCTGTCGGACGCCCCGAACGGAAGCCGTCCGGTCGACGCGTACGCCAGCACCGAGCCGAGGCAGAAGACGTCGCACGCCGGGGTCACCCGCTCACCGCGGACCTGCTCGGGCGCCATGAAGCCGGGCGAACCGACCAGGGCGCCGGTGCGGGTGAGGCTGCTCTCGGTGGCGGGGTCGAGTGCCCGTGCGATACCGAAGTCGATGACGCGCGGCCCGTCGATCGTCAGCAGGACGTTGGAGGGCTTGAGATCGCGGTGGATGAGCCCGGCGGCATGGATGGCCTGGAGGGCGTGGGTGAGACCGGCGCCCAGGATGTGGACGGAACGCTCGGGCAGGGGGCCGTACCCGCCGGAAGCCGCCCCCGTGGGGCCGGAGACCGTGGACCGGAGGGAGGGCCCGGCGACGTACCCGGTCGCGACCCAGGGCACGGCGGCCTCGGTGTCGGCGTCCAGCACGGGTGCGGTCCAGACGGAGCCGACCCGGCGGGCGGCGTGCACCTCCTGGCGGAAGCGGGCGCGGAATTCCTGCTGCGCGGCGAGCTCGCGGCGCACCAGCTTGATCGCGACGGTGCGACCGCGGTCGGAGCGGGCCAGATAGACCTGGCCCATGCCACCCGAGCCGAGCCGGCCCAACAGGCGGTAGCCACCGATGCGTTGTGGGTCGGCGGACCCGAGCCTCTCCATGGTGCGTGTCCTCCCCCCGTACGGCGTCACGCCGGACGCGTCGAGAATAGCGGCGTGCGTCACACCCCGGCAGGCCTGGTTTCCGGCCGTTCGTACCCGGTGCGTGGCCGGTGCCGCCCCGCACTTTCCCCCTCCGCCGGGCGCCTCCCACGAACGGACCGGTCCCGCCGCATCGACCCGACACCCTGCCCAGCAGAGCGCCGCACGCCATACAAGGTGGTCATGTCCCGCGCTCCCGACACCGCCTACGCTCAGCGCATGACCCCTCAAGCCCCTCATGTCGACCCCGCTGCCGGTGCGGCCGTGAAGGCCGCCGACCGCGCGCACGTGTTCCACTCCTGGTCCGCCCAGGGCCTGATCGACCCGCTCGCGGTCGCCGGTGCCGAGGGCGCGTACTTCTGGGACTACGACGGCAACCGCTACCTGGACTTCACCAGCGGTCTCGTCTTCACCAACATCGGCTATCAGCACCCCGTCGTCGTCGCCGCGATCCAGGAGCAGGCGGGCAAGCTCGCCACCTTCGCCCCCGCGTTCGCGATCGAGGCGCGCTCGGAGGCCGCACGCCTCATCGCCGAGCACACCCCCGGCGACCTGGACAAGATCTTCTTCACCAACGGCGGTGCCGAGGCGGTCGAGAACGCCGTCAGGATGGCCCGGCTGCACACCGGCCGTACGAAGGTGCTCTCCGCCTACCGCTCGTACCACGGCGCCACCACCACCGCGATCAACCTGACCGGTGACCCGCGCCGTTGGCCGTCCGACAACGGCTCCGCCGGGGTCGTCCGCTTCTGGGCGCCGTTCCTCTACCGTTCGCCGTTCCACGCCGAGACCGAGGCCGAGGAGTGCGCCCGCGCACTCCAGCACCTGGAGGACACCCTCGTCTTCGAGGGCCCCGCCACCGTAGCCGCGATCGTCCTGGAGACGATCCCGGGCACGGCGGGCATCATGACGCCGCCGCCGGGCTACCTCGCGGGCGTACGCGAGATCTGCGACCGGTACGGCATCGTCTTCGTCCTCGACGAGGTCATGGCCGGCTTCGGACGCACCGGCAAGTGGTTCGCCGCCGACCACTTCGACGTGGTGCCGGACCTCATGACGTTCGCCAAGGGGGTCAACTCCGGCTACGTACCGCTGGGCGGTGTCGCCATCTCCGCCGAGATCGCCGCCACCTTCGAGACCCGCCCCTACCCGGGCGGACTGACCTACTCCGGCCACCCGCTGGCCTGTGCGGCCGCGGTCGCCACCATCCGGGTCATGGAGGACGAGAAGGTCGTCGAGAACGCCGCCCGGATCGGCGAGACGGTCCTCGGCCCCGGCCTGCGGGAACTGGCGGAGCTTCACCCCTCGGTCGGCGAGGTCCGCGGACTCGGCGCGTTCTGGGCGCTGGACCTGGTCCGCAACAAGGAGACCCGCGAGCCGCTGGTCCCGTACAACGCGGCGGGCGAGGCCAACGCACCGATGGCCGCCTTCGGCGCGGCGGCGAAGAAGAACGGTCTGTGGCCCTTCATCAACATGAACCGCACCCACGCCGTTCCGGCCTGCACCCTCACCGAGGCCGAGGCCAAGGAGGGACTCGCCGCCCTCGACGCGGCACTGTCGGTCGCGGACGAACACACCGTGTAGGGACATACCGGCAGGCTGCGGGGCCCTGGTGGCCCCGCAGCACCCGGCATCTGCCCCCACTGTTCGGAACCGTGTGCACCGCCCCTGGCTTAAGGTGACCCGGACCGAGGAATGCGGAGGGGGCATGATGCGCGCGAACGGGGCTGTGACCCGCAGTACGCTGCGGCAGCAGATCGCGGACGCGTTGCGGGACGAGGTGCTCGCCGGGCGACTCCAACCGGGGCGTGAGTTCACCGTCAAACAGATCGCCGAACAGTACGGAGTCTCGGCGACACCGGTGCGTGAGGCGCTCTTCGATCTCTCCGCGCAGGGTCTGCTCGAATCGGACCAGCACCGCGGATTCCGGGTGCACGAGTACACCGTCGTCGACTACCGGGCGATGGTCGAGGCCCGCACCCTGGTGATGGACGGAGTCATCCGTCGCTTCTTCCCGACACCGAAGCTGTCGGACGCTCAGATAGCCTCGTACCAGGACTGCCTCGCCCCGGTGCGCCGCAGGGCGCAGGAGGCGGCACGGGCCGCACAGGGCGGTGACCTCGACATCCTCATCGGCTACGACCTGCGGTTCTGGCGTGAACTGGGCACGCTGATGGGCAATGTGTACATCAACGACTTCCTGCACCGGCTGCGCGTCCAGGTCTGGGTGTTCTCGGTGCCGTATCTGCGCCATGTCGCGGGCGCCCGGGAATGGCTCTGGCACGGCCATCCGGAACTGGTCGCGGCGATCACGCGCGGCGACCACGATGCGGTGCGCGTGGTGGTCGACGGCTTCAACACACACGCACTGAAATGGGCCGACTGGCTCGTCCCGGAACATCCCGGCCAAACGGACCAGGACCCGCGCCCCACCGGTCAGGAGCCGGAACCGGAAGCGCCGTAGCAGCCGCTCCCGGGGCGGTGCGACCGGATGCCTCGAACGCGCTTGGCCGATCCGGGCCCTGACTCGCCCTCATACGTGACCGGCGGTCGACTGTGCGCGACGGGCGCACCGCATTACGCTGTCCCGACCGTTGTGCATATGGTGATGTGTCCCCGTGGGAGAGCGAGACTTCGTGGCCTGTGACCTGTGGCTGGTCCCCCTCGTCGATGTGCTGTGCCAGAGCCCCGACAACCCGTTCGCCGAAGAGATAGCCGCCTTCGACAAGGCACTGGGCGAGGCCGGGCTGCCGCCCGTGCCCGTGTACGCCTACATGCCGGGCCTGACCGGCGACGTGGCCCCGGTCGCGGGCTTCGACTACGACGCACTGCACTTCCTGCGCCGCGCCTACCTGCTCCAGCTCAGCGGCCTCGCCGTCACGCCCGTCGACGAACTGGGCGGGGACTACGAGCAGTTGCTGGAGATGTTCGAGGCGACGGCCCGTCAGTCCCACCTGGTCTGGCACTACGACCACGCGGGGGCCTACGTTCCGCTGGACTTCGCCGCACCGCTCTCCACCGACGAACTCATGGAGGGCGGCGGTCCGCTCGGCTCCGCGCACGGGCTGCTGAGGGAGCTGGAGTTCGTCGCCCCGTCCCTCGGCATCGACCCGGCGAACCCGCCGGCCGCCCCGGCGCCGCCCACCGCGCCGACCTCCCTGGAGGAGCCGGCCGGACCGTTCTCGTACGACGACAACCCCTTCGCCCGTGAGCGGCACGTCTGGCTGGGCCTGCACGCGGCGGCCACGCGCAGCCTCGCCCAGGGCTCCATGATCGTCTTCAGCTGAGGCGGGTGCCCCCGGTGTCACCGCGGTGCGTTCACCGGGGGGAATCCGGGGGCCGCTGCCGCGGCATGTTCGGCCGGGCCATCGTCTGCATCGGGAACCGGCCCGGCGGCCCTCCCTGATCCGTACGGCCGCCGTTCCCGCTGCCCGAGGTCAGTGCCTGCATTCCCATCGGCGCGGGCCCGGCCCGGAACTCCACCATCCAGTCCGCGGTCTCGGTCCGTACGAGCTCCGTGATGTCCTCCGAGAACCGCCGCAGCACCCCCAGGCACCGCTCGGCGGCCTCGCTGGCCGTCCCCTCGGTCGGGCCGAGCACCTCGCGCACGCACTCCGACGCCCAGTCGAACTGCAGCACCCGCAGGCGCCGCTGTACGGCCTGGGCGGTGGCGAGGTTTCTTATCCAGCCCGAGGTCAGGCCGAAGTACCGGTCGCACGCCATGCAGGCGGCACCCAGCAGCAGCGACAGATAGCCCCAGCCCGCCGCGCCGTTCAGCACCCCGGTGAGGTCGAGCAGCGGCAGCGCGGCGCCCGCCACCGCCCCCAGGGCCGTACCGGTCCGCAGCGTCCTGGCACCCCGCCGCTTCCACAGCCGGTCGCGCAGATACCAGTCGGCGGTGTGCAGCGCCTCGGCCTCGACCCAGCGGTACAGCTCGTCCAGGCGTTCGGCGGGTTCGCCCCAGTCGCCGAGCGGGAACGGCGTGCCGGTCAGATCCCTGCCCCGCGCTTCCCGGCCGCGTGCACCGGAGCCCGAACCGGAGGGATCGGCCGAGCCGGCCGGGCCGGACTCGTTGCGGGGCATCCCTTCGGGCTGCATCTCCGGCTGACTCACCGGGGTACTCCTCTGCATTCTGCGTAGCGACGCCTGACGGGTGGCGTGGGTTTTCGACGCTGGGCTGATCACTGCTCTCCGGCTGGCCGACTGTCCCGCGTACGTAACTTTGCGTGACGCGCGGGGGCCTGTGTGCCCCGATGCGCATGCTCTTCCTACCGCCGAATGGTGGGCCGTGGGGTCGAAATCGCGGTATCGCCGGGTGTGCGGGGCCTGTGATCAGGTATAGGAGTCCAGCCGACGCCGTCTGAAACTCACTCGAAAGGGTTGCTCGCCAGTGGGTGGGGCGAGCTGTGCGGTGACCACGTAGGCTCGGCGTAACGAAACATTTTGTCGTCGAATTTGCCAGGAGCGACCGTGATTCCCGGTGGTGGTCAGCCCAATATGCAGCAGCTGCTGCAGCAGGCCCAGAAGATGCAGCAGGATCTCGCCGCGGCCCAGGAGGAGTTGTCCAGGACCGAGGTCGAGGGTCAGGCGGGTGGCGGTCTCGTGAAGGCGACCGTGACCGGCTCCGGAGAGCTCCGTGCTCTGGTGATCGACCCCAAGGCCGTCGACCCGGAGGACACCGAGACGCTCGCGGACCTCGTCGTCGCCGCGGTCCAGGCGGCGAACGAGAACGCGCAGCAGCTCCAGCAGCAGAAGCTGGGCCCGCTGGCCCAGGGGCTGGGCGGCATGCCTGGTCTCCCCTTCTGATCCTGCGGAATTCTCTCCGGATCCACCGGATCCCTTCTGATCCGCGATCCGGACTCGTAGGTTGTAGGCACAGCTCATCCAGGAAGGCGTTCCGTTGTACGAAGGCGTGGTTCAGGACCTCATCGACGAGCTGGGCAGGCTGCCCGGCGTCGGTCCCAAGAGCGCGCAGCGGATCGCCTTCCACATCCTGCAGGCCGAACCGACCGATGTGCGCCGCCTCGCCCATGCCCTCATGGAGGTCAAGGACAAGGTCAGGTTCTGTACGGTCTGCGGCAATGTCGCCCAGCAGGAGCAGTGCACCATCTGCCGGGACGCGCGCCGCGACCGGACGGTGATCTGTGTGGTCGAGGAGCCGAAGGACGTCGTGGCGATCGAGCGGACCCGCGAGTTTCGCGGTCGGTACCACGTGCTCGGCGGCGCGATCAGTCCGATCGAGGGGGTCGGCCCCGACGATCTGCGCATCCGTGAGCTGCTCGCCCGTCTCGCCGACGGTTCGGTCACGGAACTGATCCTGGCGACCGACCCCAACCTGGAGGGCGAGGCCACCGCGACGTACCTGGCGCGGATGGTCAAGCCGATGGGCCTGCGGGTCACCAGGCTGGCCAGCGGCCTGCCGGTGGGCGGGGACCTGGAGTACGCGGACGAGGTCACCCTGGGCCGCGCCTTCGAGGGGAGGCGCCTGCTCGATGTCTGATGCCCACGCCCGGACGGTCCCGACGCGCGAGGCCGGCACGGACCCGACGCCCGGTGTCCCGGTCCCGGCTCACGACGGCTTTACGTTCAGCGACGCTATGTTCTACTCACCGTTCGCGACCGTGCCCACGGGAGGTCCCCTCGATGTCTGACGCCACGCTGAACGCTGTCACGCACGACCCGGACGACTTCGCGGTCCAGATCGCCGACCAGATCAAGACGTTCATCGTCGCGGTCACCGAGGTGTCCAAGGTCGAGGAGCCCGAGGAGGCCGTTCCCGTCCTGCTGCTGCAGATCTCCCAGCTGCTGCTGGCGGGCGGCCGGCTCGGCGCCTACGAGGACATCGTCCCGGAGGAGCGCTACGAGCCGGATCTGGGTGCCGAGCCGGACGCCGACGGTCTGCGCGAGCGGTTCGCCGCCCTGCTGGCGCCGATCGACGTCTACTCCGAGGTCTTCGACCCGTACGAGCCCCGCAAGGCCCCGGTCCCGGCCCGTATCTCGGACGACCTGGCCGACCTGGTCACCGACCTGCGCCACGGCCTGGCCCACTACGAGGAGGGCCGCGCGACCGAGGCCCTGTGGTGGTGGCAGTTCTCCTACTTCTCGAACTGGGGCTCCACCGCGTCCGCCGCGCTGCGGGCCCTCCAGTCCCTGATCGCCCACATCCGGCTCAACCAGCCGCTCCAGGAGCTGGACGGCCTGGACACGGACTCGGAGACCGTCGACGACGACCTGGCCGAGGAGGCGGGCCGGGTGATGGCCGAGGAGATCGCCGCTCCGCTGGGGCTGCGGCCGGTGCAGTAGAGCCCGGGAGCCCGGCAGGGCCAGGAGGGCGGGGAGCACGCCGGAGCGGCTTACGCATGGTGGCGGCCCCCGAAGGGCGGGCCGTGGGTTTTCGGTCCACGCTGGAGGTGGGTGGCCCATGCGCCATGGACCGGCTCGCCGCGTGTGCGGGCCGTGTGGGCCGGGCCACATACGGGAGTTACGGGAGTAAGGGATCGATCGGCGGGCAGCAGCCCCGTACGAGCAGTTCGGAACGACGCGCCGGGGATCACTTGTTGAGCGGGACATCTCACCATGTGGTATCGGCGGGGCGTTTCCGGGCTGCTCGTTAAACTGAGCCGACCGCAGTAATGGACTGAGCGAGGAGCGCACGTGGGCCTTGTCGTGCAGAAGTACGGAGGCTCCTCCGTAGCCGATGCCGAGGGCATCAAGCGCGTCGCCAAGCGAATCGTCGATGCCAAGAAGAGCGGCAACCAGGTGGTTGTCGTGGTGTCGGCGATGGGCGACACGACGGACGAGTTGATCGATCTCGCCGAGCAGGTATCCCCGATACCTGCGGGGCGTGAGTTCGACATGCTGCTGACCGCTGGAGAGCGGATCTCCATGGCCCTGCTGGCCATGGCGATCAAAAACCTGGGCCATGAGGCCCAGTCCTTCACCGGCAGCCAGGCGGGCGTCATCACCGACTCGGTCCACAACAAGGCACGCATCATCGATGTGACGCCGGGCCGTATCCGTACGGCGCTGGACGAGGGGAACATCGCGATCGTCGCGGGGTTCCAGGGGGTGTCCCAGGACAAGAAGGACATCACCACCCTCGGCCGCGGAGGGTCCGACACCACCGCCGTCGCGCTCGCGGCCGCGCTGGACGCCGAGGTCTGTGAGATCTACACCGATGTGGACGGTGTCTTCACCGCCGACCCGAGGGTCGTGAAGAAGGCCCGGAAGATCGACTGGATCTCCTTCGAGGACATGCTGGAGCTGGCTGCGTCCGGCTCCAAGGTGCTGCTGCACCGGTGCGTGGAGTACGCGCGCCGCTACAACATCCCGATCCACGTCCGCTCGTCCTTCTCGGGACTCCGCGGAACCTGGGTCAGCAACCAGCCGCAAGGGGACCAGAAGGTGGAGCACGCAATCATCTCCGGAGTCGCCCACGACGTCTCCGAAGCCAAGATCACCGTTGTCGGCGTGCCCGACAAGCCGGGCGAGGCCGCCGCGATCTTCCGCACCATCGCGAACGCGGAAGTCAACATCGACATGGTGGTGCAGAACGTCTCCGCCGCGGCGACCGGTCTGACCGACATCTCGTTCACGCTGCCGAAGGCCGAGGGCCGCAAGGCCATCGACGCCCTGGAGCGCAACCGCGGCACCATCGGGTTCGAGTCGCTGCGCTACGACGACCAGATCGCGAAGATCTCCCTGGTCGGCGCCGGCATGAAGACCAACCCGGGCGTCACGGCGGGCTTCTTCGAGGCGCTGTCGGACGCCGGTGTGAACATCGAGCTCATCTCGACCTCCGAGATCCGCATCTCGGTGGTCACCCGGGCAGACGACGTCAACGAGGCCGTGCGCGCCGTGCACACCGCCTTCGGTCTCGACAGCGACACCGACGAGGCCGTCGTCTACGGAGGCACCGGCCGATGACCACCCGCCGCCCTTCGCTCGCGGTCGTCGGTGCGACCGGGGCGATCGGCGGTGTCATGCTCCAGATCCTTTCGCAGCACGCGGATATCTGGGGCGAGGTGAAACTGGTCGCCTCGCCGCGTTCGGCCGGTCGCAAGCTGGTCGTGCGCGGCGAGGAGAGCGAGGTCCTCGAACTGACCGAGGACGTCTTCGACAACGTGGACGTGGCCCTGTTCCTGGTGCCCGAGGCCGTCTCCGCCCAGTGGGCGCCGATCGCCGCCGCCAAGGGCACGGTCGTGGTCGACGACTCCGCCGCGTTCCGGCTGGACCCGGACGTACCGCTGGTCGTTCCCGAGATCAACCCGCACGCCGCACGGATCAGGCCGCGCGGCATCGTCGCGAGCCCGAACTGCACCACGCTCTCGCTGATCGTCGCGGTCGGCGCACTGCACGCCGAATTCGGGGTACGGGAACTCGTGGTCTCCTCGTACCAGGCGGTGAGCGGTGCGGGCCGGGACGGCGTCGCGGCGCTGCGCGAGCAGCTGTCGCTGGTGGCCGGCACGGAACTCGGCACGAAGCCCGGGGACGTACGCCGGGCCGTGGGGGAGACGGAAGACGGCCCCTTTGCCGCGCCGGTCGCCCTCAACGTGGTGCCCTGGGCCGGTACCGAGGCCGGGGACGGTTGGTCCTCGGAGGAACTGGCGATCCGTGAGGAGTGCCGCAAGGTCCTGGACCTGCCGAGCCTGCGGGTGGCGGCGACCTGTGTGTACGTACCCGTGGTCGCGACGCATTCGATGTCCGTGCACGCGCGGTTCGAGAACGAGATCGCGGTCGACCGGGCCCACGAGATCCTGGCGACGGCACCGGGTGTGGTGCTGTACGACAACCCGGCCGCGGGGGACTTCCCGACACCGTCCGACGTCGTCGGCACCGACCCGACCTGGGTCGGCCGGGTGCGCAGGTCACTGGACGATCCCCGGGGGCTGGAGCTGTTCGTCTGCGGTGACAACCTCCGCAAGGGAGCGGCGTTGAACGTCGCGCAGATCGCCGAGTCGGTGGCCGCCGAACTCTCCTCGTCCTGATCGAACCCGTTTCGCACTCTCTGTGAAACCTCTGTGAGTAAGTTGAAGGTCTGAACCTCTTGAGCTGGGGCGTCGGTGCAGCCGACGATGACCTTCCGGCCGACTGCAACCAGCGGCCGGACAGCATGCGTCTATGCGGTCACTTCGTGCGCGGAGGGGCGCACAGGAACGAGGCGCACATTCGGGGCATTCGGGGAAGAGCGGGTACGTATGAGGGCATTTCGCGCCACGTCGAACGTGGTGCTGCGCGCGTACAACCCTGACGGGGGGAAGCGTGTCCAACTGGCGTGGCAGAGGTTCTCGATATCACAGTGGTGGGCCCCCTGGGCGGCGCTTCGGTGCGTCCGCGCGGACGGCTCCGTGCGCCCGGCGGTAGGCCGGTGATCGCACCCATGCCCGCTGCGCGTCCCGCACGGCTGCGGTCGCAGCGCGACCGCGCCGAGGAGAGCGTGGCTGCCGGAACCACGGTCGACCACCTCACCGAGACCTACCGGGCTCACTACCGTTCGCTGCTCGGCCTCGCGGCGCTGCTCCTGGACGACACCGCCTCCTGCGAGGACGTGGTGCAGGAGGCGTTCATCCGCGTGCACTCGGCGCGCAACCGGGTGCGGGATCCCGAGAAGACACTCGCGTATCTGCGCCAGACCGTCGTGAACCTGTCGCGCTCCGCGCTGCGCCGCCGCATTCTCGGGCTGAAGCTGTTGCCCAAGCCCATGCCGGACATGGCGAGCGCGGAGGAGGGCGCGTACGACCAGCTGGAGCGGGACGCGCTGATCAAAGCGATGCGAGGGCTCCAACGGCGCCAGCGGGAGGTTCTGGTGCTGCGCTACTTCGCGGACATGACGGAGGCTCAGGCAGCCGAAGCGCTGGGCATATCCCTGGGTTCGGTGAAGGCCTACGGCTCCCGCGGGATCGCGGCGCTGCGCGCCGTGATGGAGGCTCAGGCATGAATCGGCGCTTCCGCAGGAACGAGCACGCCCACGAACGTGAGCATCGAGACGACCGGGCTGGAAACGGAATGGTGAACGACGGGCCGGAGAACGCCTCGCAGGCGGACGCGTACGCGGATCTCGGCCGCGGCCCCGGTTCGGGGAACGACGACGGCTCGGAGGACCTGGCCGAGCTGGACGAGGCCGCGCTGCGCCGCATGCTGCACGGGGCCGTCCGGGACCTCGAACCCGGAGAGGGCGTTCTCGACCATCTGCACCGTGCGGTGCCCGCCCGGCGTGCCCGGCGGCGGCAGGCCATCGTCGGCATGGCGGCGGCGGGGCTGCTCATCGGCACTGCGGTGCCCGCTCTCGTCCATGTCGCGAAGTCCGACGGCTCGAACGCCGCAAGCCCCGCGATCGCCGGCCATGAGGAGCAGGCACAGGGTGGCAGCGGCGCCGAGAGCGACGCGGGGGCCAACGGGAAGAGTGACGGCAGCACCTACGGGCAGGACAACAGCGGCCGGAACCAGTCGGACCACACCGACAGCGCGTCCGACGGCGGTGACCAGGGCGCGGACGGCGACCTGGCCGGCGGGACGGCCGACCCGGCGTCCTCGGCGGCCTCCGTGGCGGCCTGCGATGCGCGGCAGCTCGGTGTTGCCCTGGCGCAGACGGGTGCGGCGGGGGCCGACGGGAAGGTGTACGGCACCTTCCGGATCTCCAATGTGTCCGACCAGACCTGTTCGGTGAGCGGCAGCGGCACCGTGGGCGTCCAGGCGATGGGCGCGGCCGACCCGGCCAGGATCACTGTCGTGCAGCACACCGCGGGTGACGTGGCAGCCGGACTGCCCGACCCTTCGCAGGAGCAGGGGACGGTGCTGCTGAAGCCCTCCATGTCCTACGAAGTGAGATTCGCCTGGGTGCCGAAGGACGCATGTCCGGCCTCCGGATCCTCGCCGAGCCCGACGCCGAGCGGCGAAACGGAAGGGTCGGACGGCGCCGCCAGTGCGGGTACGGGTGCCGCCGACGGGTCTGCGGGCGTCTCCGCGCAGTTCGGCAGCGAGGACGGCGGGACGCTGGACGGCAGCGTTGCGGTGACGCACACACCGGAGGCGGGGGCGCCGGTCGCCGAGGCGAAGATCGCCAACGCCTGTGCGGGCACGGTCTACCGGACCGGGGTGCTGATCCCCGCGAAGTGACCCGGGGACGGCGGGGCGCGCCGTACGACGCACCGGCGGGGGGCCACGGACCGGCCTGACGGGCCCCCTCGCGGTCGGGCCCCCTCAGCCACCTCGGATACGGGCTGTCTCACCCACGGGCCGTGCCAGGCCGACGGGCCGACTCAGACGCTGTCGGCGGTCACGCCGGAGCCGGGACGACCGGCATGCGCGTTCTCGTCCGCGCCCGCACCCGCACCGGTGTCCGCGCCCGCACCCGCACCGGTGTCCGCGTTCTCGTCCGTGCTGGTGTCCGCACGTGCGCCGGTGCCCGCACCCGCACCCGCACCGGTGTCCGTGTCCGCGGCGAGGCCCAGCGCCAGGTCGCGCGCTGCTTCGGCCTCGCGCCGGATCAGCCGGAACCACATGAAGAGCACGAACCCGGCGAAGACGAACCACTCGCCGGTGTAGCCGAGGTTCTGGAAGGCCTTCAGGTCGAGCCCGGTGCCCTGCGCCGCGGCAGCCGGTACGGGGCGCAGCGTGCTGTCGGAGCCGGTGTCCTCAAGCGTCACCCATGCGTCGTAGACGTCGTACGGGACGAGGTTGACCAGGGTGGCGGCACTGATCATGCCGAGCTGGCCCTCCGGCAGCCCGCCCGCCGCGTGGACGCCCGTGGTCTCGGCGTTCTCGGAGGCCTGAAGGGCGCCGGTCACCGTGACCTCGCCGGTCGGTGCGGCGGGCACGGTGGTGCTGCCGGGTTTGCCCGGCAGCCAGCCGCGCACCACCGGCAGGGCCTTGCCGCTGTCCGTACGGAGCATGTTCAGGACGTAGAAGCCGGTCTTGTCGTCCAGTTTCCGGTCGGGCACCAGAAGCTGATCGGCGTAACGGCCGGTGGCCGTGGCGGGACGGCCGGAGGTCTCCGTGTCGACGGGCAGGAGGTCGTCGAGCGGCTTGGCGGTTTGCGTGCCCGGATCGGGCCGATTCTCGGCGGCCTCGTGCGTCTGCACGCGGTCCTCGAAGCGGCCGAGCTGCCAGGTGCCCATGAAAATGCAGAACGGGATGGCCAGCACGACGAACAGGTTGATCCCCCACCATCGCGGGGTCAGCAGGAACCGGTACACACCTCCACGGTACGGTCCCCCGCTCCGGTGGCCCGGAGCGGGGGGCGATTCGTCGGCCGGAACCGCCCGCCGGGCAGCGCTTCGGGCTCAGTCGCCGGAGGGACCGGACGCGCCGGAGGGACTGGACGCGCCGGACGGGGCAGCGGGGGCGGCGACCGTGGCCAGGTGGCGCTGAGCGAAGTCGAGCTCCAGCCGGAACTGCTTGATCCGCTCCTCCACGACGAGTGAACCGTGTCCCGCGTCATATCGGTACACCTCGTGCACCGCGGCACGGCTCTTCAGCCGGTCCACGTAGTTCTCGACCTGCCGGATCGGGCAGCGGGGGTCGTTGACGCCCGCCGAGATGTGGACCGGCGCCCGGACGGCGTCGACGTACGTCAGCGGGGAGGAGGCCTCGAACCGCTCGGGAACCTCCTCCGGCGTGCCGCCCAGCAGTGTGCGGTCCAGCGCCTTCAGGTCCTCCATCTCGTCGTGATACGCGGTGACGTAGTCGGCGACCGGGACCGCCGCCAGGCCCACGGCCCAGTCGTCCGGCTGCGTACCGAGACCGAGCAGGGTCAGGTAGCCGCCCCAGGAGCCACCGGCCAGGACCAGCTTCGCCGGGTCGGCGAGCCCGGACGTCACCGCCCACTCCCGCACCGCGGCGATGTCCTCCAGCTCGATCAGGCCGACCCGGTGCTTGAGCGCGTCCGTCCAGGCGCGGCCGTATCCGGTGGAGCCGCGGTAGTTGACCCGGACGACCGCGTAACCGTGGTCGACCCAGGCGGCGGGGCCGGAGGCGAAGGCATCGCTGTCGTGCCAGGTCGGGCCGCCATGGATCTCGAAGACGGTGGGGAACGGCCCCTCGGCCGGGGCGGCGGGGCGCTGGACGAGGGCGTGGACACGGCCGCCGGGCCCGTCCACCCACACGTCCTCCACCGGCACGGACGCCGGGGCCTTCCTACCGGGCGGATCGAGCACCACCGCGCCCGAGGTCGACCGGATGACGGGCGGATGCTCGGCCGACGACCACAGGTATTCCACCGTGCCGTCCGGCCGGGCCGTGGCACCCGAGACCGAACCGGCAGGGGTCTCCACCCGGAGCGGAGCACCACCCGATCCCGGTTCGAACCGCCACAGGTCGCTACGGGCCTCGAAGCCGTGCGCGATCAGCAGCGCGGAGGCGTCCGGATACCACTCGGCGCCCACATCACCGGGCAGGTCGATCGCGAGGTCCGTCTCCGTGCCCGTCATCGGATCCCAGATCATCGGCTCCCAGCGGCCCCGCCGCTGATGCCCGACCAGCAGCCGGGTGTCCCCGGCGACGGGGGCGAAGCCCAGCACGGACAGGCCCAGCTCCTTCGTGCCGCCCTCGGTGTCGTCCAGTTCGGCGACCGTCGACCCGTCGGGTCGCACCACGCGCACTGCGGAGTGCATCGCGTCGCCGTGTTCGGTGTGCTCCAGGGCGATCAGCGTCCCGTCGTACGACAGGTCGCCCACGCCCGCGGACTCGCGGTGGCGGTAGATCTCGACGGGCGCGGCCCCGGGGCGCACGACATGGATCGTCGTGCCGTCCTCGTCGGTCGAACGGCCGACCACGGCCGTGCCGTCCCGCCCGATCGCGAGACCGGCCGGGTACGAGGCGTCCAGACCGGGTGCCGCCGGCTCGTCCACCGCGTCCCCGGCCCCGCCGCCGTGGAACGGCCTGCGCATCCACACACCGAACTCGTCCCCATCGGTGTCGTTGAACCACCAGATCGACTCGCCGTCCGGGGTCAGCACGCCGTCCGTCGTCCCGTTCGGACGGTCGGTCACCTGGCGCTGCTCGCCGGTCGCGCGGTCCCATGCGTACAGCTCGTACGTCCCCGTGGCGTTGGAGACGAACAGGGCGCGGTCCGGCGCATCCTCCGCCCAGTCGGGCAACGACACCCGAGGGGCCCGAAAACGCTGCTCCCACTCGGGCATGGAAGCGGTCGGCGGAACGGACGGGGGCGCCGGCACCGGAGCGGTCGCCGAAGCGGGTGCGGTCGCCGGTGCGGAGGAGGCCGCCGAGCCAGTGATCTCAGTCATGTCCTCCATTCTGCGTCGCGCCGCCGAAAACCGTTCGCCTCGTCCGCAGCCTGTGGATAACCTCCCGGGCATGTACGCACCGACCCCTGACGACTGGTACGAGGCCAACCGTGCGCGCTGGGACGAGCGGGTCCCCATCCACGCCGGGAGCGACTACTACGACCTGGCTGCCTTCCGCGCGGGCAAGGATGCCCTGCGCGACTTCGAACTCGCCGAGGTCGGCGACGTCACGGGCCGGTCGCTGCTGCATCTGCAGTGTCACATCGGGGTCGACACCCTCTCCTGGGCCAGACACGGCGCCGCACACGTGGTCGGTCTGGACTTCTCCGAACCGGCCGTGGAGACCGCGCGCGGCCTGGCCCGCGAGCTGAAATTCACCCAGGACCGGGCGGCGTTCGTCGTCGCCGATGTCCATGACGCCGCACAGGTTGTACCGGACGCGTCGTACGACATCGTCTACACCGGCATCGGCGCGCTCAACTGGCTGCCCGACCTACGGCGTTGGGCCGAGATCGCGGCCTCCCTCGTGGCGCCCGGCGGCTTCCTCTACCTCGCCGAGCTCCATCCCCTCACGGACTGCCTCGACGACTCGGCCGGCGCGCAGGTCGTACACGACTACTTCAGCCGTGACGCGTGGGTGGACGAGACGCCGGGCACGTACGCGGACCTCGACGCACCGACCGTCCACAACCGCAGCGTCGAATGGCAGCATCCGGTCGGCGAGGTGGTGTCGGCGCTGGCTGCCGCCGGGCTGCGGATCGAGTTCCTGCACGAGCACGACGTCTCGGTCGTCGCCCGCTTCTCGTCGCTGGAGCGGCACGGCGACGGCTACTACCGCTTTCCCTCCGACCGCCCGCGCATCCCGCTGATGTACTCGGTCAAGGCCTCGCGGCCGGCCGACTCCTGACCGAAGGTGCGCCCAGTCCCCGATGCCGGTGGCGGGGTCCGGGCCTCCTCCGTGACCACGACTCGCGCGGCCCCACCTGGGGCGCGGACATCGGCCCGGGAGCTGCGACGTCAGCCCCTTGCCCGGACCGTAAGCAAAGCGCGACGGGCGGCCGGAAGAACTCCCGGCGGCCCGCCGCGCCTTGGCGCCTCCGTCGTCCGCGTCCTACACGGCCGAGCGGAAGGCCGGAAGGTAACCGCCCGAGTATCCGGCGGCCTTGGGGTGGTACGAGTTGTAGACCGGCAGCGTCACGCTGTGGAGCCACGCGTCGCCGGAGCACAGCTCATGTCCGGTGAACTTGCCCGCCACGCTGGAGAACGTGAACCCGGCGCTGGTCGCCTGCTTGGAGATGACGCTGTTCAGGGTGTCGGACGCGTTGTTGATCGCCGCCCGCTCATTCTCCGTGAGCCCGGCTATGCAGGTGCCGTCCAGCTGGTAGAAGCGGGGGTAGCCCAGCACCACGACCTTGGCCTGCGGGGCCTTGGACTTGATCGAGGAGTAGAGCGAAGTCAAGCGGGACGGAAGGGAGTTCTTCACCTGGGACACCGCGCTGCTCACGCTGCTCAGACAGGTGGACTCGCCGGACAGCACGCAGTCCTGCATGACATCGGCGAAACCGACGTCGTTGCCGCCCGCGGTGACGCTGACGAGGGTGGTGGTCGAGCTCAGCGCGCTCAACTGGCCGCTGATGACCGTGCTCGTCGTGGCGCCGGAACAGGCGACGAAGGAGAAGGAGGACGGTGAGTTCGCGGCCGCCCACAGGTAGGGGTAGGACTTGGTGCTGCGGCGGCAGTCCCCGCTTTCGGAGGTGTAACTTCCGGCGCCGACGCCGGATGAGTACGAGTCACCGAGAGCGACGTACTTGACGGTGGTGGCTGCCGAGGCCGGCTGGACGATGCCGAAGGCAGCAACGGCGGCGAGGGCCAGAGTGGATGCGGACGCCCAGAATCTCCGTACTGACATGGGTGCCAGTCCTCCGAAGGGTGGGGGATGGATGGGGGGTTGATGGAGCGCCACGTTTTTAGCAGTGTTTGGTACTCGCCGGTAATACCTGAACAAGAAGTGGTCTGATTTGCCCTAATGATCATGGTGGCTCCACAGCTCCGCGCGTAGATAAACCCCTCGGAGGGCCCTGATTTCCATCCGGAACCATGGGTTCGCGTGACGGCGCACCGCCACCGCGTGCGGCCGTCGGCATGAAGTGAGTTGGGGGCGGACGGCGTCGACCCCACCGGCCCCGTCCACCGCTTTCGCGGGATGAACGGGAACGATGGGGTCGAGAAGATCACTAAGGGTGATGATGCCGGCAGGGCCGTGGGGTCGACGAGATCAACGGGACCTGGTGGCCGGTGCGGCCGGGTGGGCGCGCGCTCGGCGCGGTCGAAGGAGGGGGAGCGTCCTCAAGTGTCCGCGGGCCTGAATGTCGTCCGTCTCCGCCGGTCTGCGAGGAGCCTGCGCCTGCCGACGTCGTCCGTCTGCCGCTCCGGCGCAGGGCACAAAAAACCGCCCCCGTGGTGGCGATCCCCGGTGTCGGGGTGCCGCCACGGGGGCGGGGTGGTTCTCGTAGAGCCGCGAGGGTCAGTTGTGACCGAACCTCCGCTGCTTCCGATGGGAGACCTGCTCCGAGATCGCGCGCACCGGGTCCTGGTGGGTCGTCTGCTGCGTCTGTTCCTTCGTCTCCGGAGCAGCGCTGCGTTCGTGGCCGCCGGTGCGGGCACCTCGGTTCTGTCGACTCTGCTTCTTGCCCACGATCGTGCCTCCTGTGACGGATCTCGGACGATGGGTCACTGTCAGATTCGCATAGGAGTACGAAAGGTGCATTTCGGGATGTAGGTGCCGAGTGCGCTTGTACTGCCGCTGGGTAACGGCCGGTCGCCGTCGGCCGACCGGGGGCGCGGCCCGGATCGCGCACATGGATGTCGCGGTGCGGATCGTGCACATTAATGAGGTGTGGGGCCGACCGACCCGGACGTAGGGTTGGCGCCCGTGGAACCGCTCAGTGAGAAACAGATCCGCTCCTCTTTCGTGAACTGCACCAAGGGGGAGGCGGCGCGGCTCAAACTGCCGCTCGACTTCGCCGAACTGCCCTGGGAGGACCTGGACTTCCTGGGCTGGGTGGATCCGGGAGCCCCGCTGCGGGCACATCTCGTGATGCCGGCGGCGCAGGGACCACTGGGGATCTCTCTGCGCGTACCTGCGGTGAAGCGCACCAGCGCCGTGAAGTCCAGCATGTGTCAGATCTGCCTGACCGGCCACGCCTCCTCCGGGGTCACGCTCCTGGCCGCCCCTCTGGCGGGCGCCCGGGGCCGCGAGGGCGACACGGTCGGTGTCTATGTCTGCGCGGACCTCGCCTGCCCCCTGTATGTACGCGGCAAGCGGCAGCCGAAGCTGCGTTCCGGACGGTACGAGGAGTCCCTGACGCTGGACGAGCGTCTGGCGCGCATGTCGGGCAACCTGGAGGGCTTCGCGGCCAAGGTCATCGGGGTGTGAGTCGCACTCCGGGGGTGCGCCGGTGTGGCGGGTGCCGCATGGCGTTCCCGGTGTTCCCGGCGTTCACTCTCCCGGAGAGAGGTGCACGAGTCCCTGAGTGGCTTTCCGTGTGCGATCGACTACGGTGGGTGCATGGTCGGTGGGGCGTGCGGCGACGGAGCGGCAGCGCGTGACCAGCCCCGACAGCGCTGTGCCGCTGCCCTTCGGTTCGCTCGTGGTGGCCGCCGTACCGACTGCTCACCCCGCCCGTTCGCAGGGCTCCCCTTCGCCCTCGGACGGGCGGTCCTTTCGCGCCCCTCACTCATGGGGTGACGGGCGTCAGTGGACGGCGTGCAGTGCGTCTGCCGCGAGCTTGTGGCTGTGCCGCCGTCCGGCCCCCGACGCCCTGGCGCCGACAAGATGCGGGTGGTCGGGCGCGAGATCGCTGTGCTCGTGCTCGACCACCGTGCCGGCGTCGGCGGTCGCGGTGGTGGCGCGTGCGGGCCACAGCCGCACCGCGCCCACCGCCGCGGCCAGGGCGATGGTGCCCAGCGCGACCACGGCCCAGCCGAGCCCGGCCGCACCGCCCAACCAGCCCGCCAGGGGATACGTCAGCAGCCAGCACGAGTGCGACAGCGAGAACTGCGCGGCGAATGCGGCCGTACGCTCCCCGGGCGGAGCCGAACGCCGGATCAGCCGCCCGGTCGGCGTGAGCACCATCGAGCACGCGGCACCGAACGCCGTCCAGGCCACCAGCAGCGCGGGCCAACGCCAGTTCTCTCCCTGCCCGGTCGTGATGACACCGACCCCGGCGAACACGACCACGAGCAGCAGCGCCCCGCCCAGCATCACGGACCGGTCCGGGACCCGGTCCAGGGCGCGCGGCAGGAGCAGCGCGACCGTCATCGATCCGGCGCCGTAGACGCCGAGCGCGAGCGACACCGCCCCGGGCGACAGGCCGAACACGCCTCGTGCGTACACCACGGAGTTCACGGTCACCATGGCGCTCGCGGCGGCGACTGCCAGGTTCAGGGCCAACAGGGAGCGCAGCTGTGGCACGTGGAAGAAGAGCCGGCTGCCCGCGGTGGCCTTCGCGTAGACGCCCCCGGGGCGGCCGGCCGGCGCCGGGGCGGGCTTGGGCAGAGCGGCGGAGACGACCAGTGCGGCCGAGCCCACGAAGCCCAGCATGGTGCCGGTGAACAGCCAGTTGTACGTCATCACGGTGAGCATCAGACCCGCGAGCGCCGGACTGAACAGGCTCTCCAGGTCGTAGGCGAGCCGCGACAGCGACAGCGCCTGTGTGTAGTCACGCTCCTTGGGCAGCACGGCAGGGATGACGGCCTGGAAGGCCGGGGTGAACGCCGCCGACGCCGACTGGAGCAGGAAGACCAGGACGTAGACCTGCCAGACCTGTCCGACGAAGGGCAGACACAGCGCGACTCCCGCACGGATCAGGTCGGCCCCCACCATCAGGCTGCGGCGCGGCAGCCGGTCGGCGAACGCGCCGATCACCGGGGCGATGAGAACGTACGCCACCATCTTGATCGCCAGCGCGGTGCCGAGCACCTCGCCGGCGTCGCCGCCCGCGAGGTCGTAGGCGAGCAGGCTCAGCGCTACGGTCGCCAGGCCGGTGCCGGTCAGGGCGACGACCTGGGCAGTGAACAGGTGCCGGTAGGTGCGGTTGCGCAGGACGGTCAGCATGAGGCGGGTTCCCTGGCGGCAAGGGCGAGGCGTCACGGCGGTCGTCGGGGCGATCGTTCATCGCGATCGTCGGGGCGATCATTCGGCCCGATACCTCATCACTGTACCCATCATGTGCGCACCTGTGCACATGAATGGTGGGACGGTGTCACCAGCCCCGCTCTAGGCTGGTCGCATGCCCGAACGCGAGCCCATCCCAGCTGCGCCCCATACGCATCTGCGGGAACCCGACACCCCCCGCCTCGCCGAGGCGGCCCGGGTGTTCGCGCTGCTCTCGGATACGACGCGGCTGCACGTGCTGTGGCTGCTCGCGCTCGACGAGTCGGACGTCGGCTCGCTGGCCGAGCGGTGTGCGGCGTCCCGTACTGCCGTCAGCCAGCACCTGGCGAAGCTGCGTCTGGCGGGACTCGTGGAGACACGTCGCGAGGGCCGCTACGTCTACTACCGCCTGGCCGACGGGCATTTGCGGCGCCTGGTCATGGAGGCGCTCAGTCATGCCGACCACCGGGTGAGTGGCCAGGCGCCGCACGACTGACGGGGCGACGCGCGCCACCTCGGCCCGGTTCCCGGCGAGTGGTGCGGGCGTTGGAGGACCGGGGGTCGACTCATTGGTACGGGTGCTGATGGGTCGGCACGCCCTGTTCGGTCGAAAGGTGCACCATACAGGGCCAAAAGGCGCGATTCTCAATGAAATATGTGATGCCGCGTGGTACCTCTGGCACTTCTCGCCTGCCCCCGACTGCGGCGCCGCATCGCGCCATCCTGTTGGCCGGACGCTCGCGGCAGGCGGCTTCAGAAGGAGTGACATGCTCACGCGTAAGTCCCTTGTCCGGACTGCCCAGGTGCTCTGCATGGGCACCGCCACCGCGCTCGTCCCCATCGCGCTGGCCACCCCTGCTTCGGCCGCGCCGCTGCCCGTGATGTGCAGCGAGGCCGCCTTGCACGGCGCCATCGACGCCGCCAACAACAGCCCCGGGTCCGACACACTCAACCTGGCTCCCCGCTGCACCTACCTGCTGTACACCGAACTGCCCCCCATCACTTCGCCGATCGTCATCAATGGCAACGGCGACACGATCGCCAGTGTGCCGGGAACCTTCCGCATCCTCACCGTCGACGGCGGCAGCCTGACCCTGGCGGCGGCCACCCTCACCAACGGCGACGCCACGGGCAGTTCGATCCGGCAGGGGGAGGGCGGTGCCATCGTCGTCACCGACCATGGCTCCCTGAGCCTCGCCAGGACCCTGATCGCGAAAAACCGCGCCGACTTCGGCGGCGGCGTCAGCGTGTTCGGTGACTCCCAGGCGCAGGTGACCAGGAGTGTCTTCACCGGCAACACGGCCGGAGTGAACGGCGGTGCCCTCACCAGCGACGGCAACACGACCGTCAGATCCAGCCACTTCAGCGAGAACACGGCCGGCAACGTGGGCGGTGCCATCGCCAATACCGGAATGCTGACGGTCAACGGCAGCACCCTCCTCAACAACACCGCGCCGAACGGCGGCGGCGGTCTCGCCAACGAGGTGACCGCCGCCCCGGGCGGAACCTCCACCGTGAGCGGCAGTGTCATCAGCGGCAACTCGGCCGACGGTGTGGACCCCGGCGGCATCTACAACGACGCCGGCACCGTGACCCTGCGCGCCAGCGTGGTCATCCGCAACACCCCGAACAACTGCCTCAACAGCCCGAGTCCGGTCCCCGACTGCCGTAACTGACCCTTGGCGTCCGCCGCCGACTATCGTTGTGCGGTTCGGTGTGCAGCTGCTTGCAACCGGAGCCCAGGACGGCTCTCGACGGACAGACCTTGTGCGCTGCAGCCGCGCCAACGGGTTGTCGCATAATCCTCGCGTGTCCGATACCCCTGTCCCGATACCGCCGGGATCCGCACCCCCGGGTGTGCCTGCCTGGCTGTCCGTCGATACCGAGCCCTGGGCGAGGCTGCGCTCTCCATCCTGGGCGCGGCCCATGTGGTCGGTCCTGGCCTTGATCGCCACCGTGGTGTGGGCGATCGCGGTGGAGCCGGTTCCGCCGTGCAGCGAGGCGGCTCCGTGCGGTCCGGAGTGGGGCAGCCTGGTGCAGGCGGGCCTGGCCCTGGGACTGCTGTACTGGTTCGCCAGGCTGCCGGAGCTCGCCCTGATCGCCGCACCCGCCCTGGCGGTCATCGTGGCGTGGGGGGAACTGCCGGGCGCCGCCTGGGGTCCCAAGGCCGCCAACTCTGCCGTGATCGCAGCCCTGGCGTTCGGCTGGGCCGCGGCCCGGGCCCGGCTGTGCATACGGCGCCGGCGTCGGCAACTCGCCGAGCAGGCCGCCGGTACACGACACCTCCTGCCGGAGCCCGTCGGTCCGCTGGTACGGGGGACGATCCCGATCGCCGCGGGGCTGATCCTGGTCGCTCTGGCCGCAGGCATGGTCGCGCTCGGGGTGCGCGGCATCCACGCGGACGGGCGGCATGCGGACCGGGCCGAGCACATCACCGGGCGGGTGATCGGCCGGGGCGAGGAGTCGGTACGCCTCCGTACCGACGAGGCGCGCAGACTCACCGTCGACGCGTTCTACCCGGAGGACTACGCCATCGGCAGCACGGTGACCGTGCTGGAGGACGGATCGTGGCGGCGCCTGGCCGCCGAGCCGTACGACGCCTTCGACTGGCAGCTGCTGGCCCTGGCTGCCACCCTGCCCGGGCTTTCCCTGCTGGCGGTGGGCGTCCTGGCCCGTCGGCGTGCCGCTGCGCTGCGCAGTGCCCCGGTACCGGTCCTGCGCGTGCTGGAACGCCTCGATCGCGACGGCGTAACCGTGGTGTACGCCGCCGACGACGACGAGGGGCGCACGCCGTTGTTCGAGTGCTACTGCCTGTCCACATTGCCGGACCGGGACGAGCCCGACGGGGCGGATGACGTGGCGTCCGACGGCGATTCGGATGGCTCCGACGCCTACGACGACGAGGGATTCCCTGTCCTCGACGGGCAGTTGCGGGAAGCCGTCATGTTCGGCGCCCCGTACGAAGAGGGCGAACTGGTCTTCGCCACCACCGGCGAGAACGGGGATCCGGTGGTGATACGTACGGCCGGCGCGGTTCATCTGCGGGGGACGGACAAGGACCCGAGCCCGGCATCCCCGGGAGCAGTGAACCTGCGGGACCAGGAGCGCGGGGAACGGGCCGCTGCGGCCTTGAAGCCCACAGAGCAGCCGATGCGCTGGGGCCCTGGTGTCGCGGCTCGGGTAGCCGCCGCGGCGATTGCCGTCGGCGTCGTGGCCGGGGTCTGGGGTCTCACCCGGTCACTGATCACGGATGGATTCGGCTGGGACGTCATCCCGGTGCTCGGATTGCTCATGATGGTCGACCTGGTGGCCAAGCTGCTCAACTGGCGGGTCACGGCGGACAGCACGGGGCTGTGGCTGACCGGCGCCTGGAAGGTGCGGCACGCGCCCTGGGAGCGGGTGCGCGCGGCCGAGTACACGGAGGACGGCAGTGTCGAGGTCCGCCTCTCCGGTGGGGAGATCTGCCAACTGACCGGGCTGGGCTGGCCGTCGGCCGAGCGGCGCCTGCGCATCCGGCCGACGTACGTCCGCATGGTCGAGGAGGTCACCGCTCTGCGCGACCATCCGGAACTGCGGCCCACCGGGATGGCCAGGCCCCGCGAACACGGTCGGCCGCTGGGTCCCCTCCTGCTCCTGCTGGCCGGTCTCGGTGCTGTGGCTGCGCTCGTCGCGTGAGCGTGTTCTGACGCCGGTCGCGTCGCGCACAGCCCAGTGGCAAGTCGCGGGGCGACCACTGCAGGGTGTTCCCGCTGTTTGCCGCTCGACCGGGCATGGCGAGGGCACGTGTGCTCCTCCGCCGCACCTTCGGCTGTCAGGAGGCACACCCCTTGCAAGGAGCCTTCATGGGGAACTCCCCGGGCTGTGAGCGGCTCGGGCTGCCACGTAGTCTCGTTCCGTCAACACGGCAAGGACGGGGGCGTTCACTCGATGGCGAAGCCGGTACGTGCGGCAGTGGGGGAATTCTGGCTCACCTGTCAGGTCTGCCAAGGAGACCTGTTCCGAGAGCGGAAAGTCCTGCTCAACAGTGCCGGCATGGAGTTCATGAAGTTGGCCTGGGCCGACGAGAGCGCCACCGGGCTGATCTGTTGGGAGTGCGGCTATGTCCACCTCTTCGTCAACAGAGACATCGAGCTGTACAGGGCCGACAAGTAACAGAGAGAGAAGTTGACTTGGGTGGCAGTGGGGCATCGCGGCCAGGCCAACTCGTCCAGCTTTCCTCGGCGCTCACGGCGCCATCCCACCACGGCCGGCCCACCCTGCACGAATGAATCGTGATCGCCCGGACAGGCCCTGGGCGGCGGCCCTTCCCCAGCCGCCGCTCTCCCCACTCTCGAGTTCGCTACCGAGGCGCAATCTCAGAGATCAAGGCTTCGATCCGCTGCTTGATCGCGTCGCGGATCGGGCGGACGGCCTCGACGCCCTTGCCCGCGGGGTCTTCGAGCTGCCAGTCGAGGTACGTCTTGCCGGGGAAGACCGGGCATGCGTCGCCGCAGCCCATGGTGATGACGTAGTCGGATGCCTGGACGGCCTTGGCGGTGAGGACCTTGGGTGTCGCGCCGGTGATGTCGATGCCGAATTCCCGCATAGCCTCGATGGCGGCCGGGTTGACCTGGCCGGCGGGCAGGGAGCCTGCGGAGCGGACCTCGATGCGGTCGCCGGCGAGGTGGGTGAGGAAACCGGCGGCCATCTGCGAGCGTCCGGCGTTGTGGACGCAGACGAACAGGACCGAGGGCTTGGCGTCGTCGTCAGACACGGGCGGAGCCTTCCGGTTCGGCCGCTGGTGAGAGCGCTGGAGCAGGGGAGTCGGGGAAGCGGCGGCGCACGGCGAGCGCCACGTACACCAGGCCGATGAGGACGGGCACCTCGATGAGCGGTCCGACGACTCCGGCCAGGGCCTGGCCGCTGGTGGCGCCGAAGGTGGCGATGGCGACCGCGATGGCCAGCTCGAAGTTGTTGCCCGCGGCCGTGAACGCCAGTGTCGTCGCCCTCGGATAGTCGAGCCCAACTGCCCTGCCCAGGGCCATGGATCCGGCCCACATCACGGCGAAGTAGACCAGCAACGGCAGAGCGATGCGGGCCACGTCGAGGGGCTTGGAGGTGATGGCATCGCCCTGGAGCGCGAAGAGCACGACGATGGTGAACAACAGCCCGTACAGGGCGAACGGTCCGATGCGCGGGATCAGCTCGGTCTCGTACCAGGTACGGCCCTTGGCCTTCTCGCCGAGGCGGCGGGTCAGGAACCCGGCGAGCAGCGGGATGCCGAGGAAGATCAGAACGCTGCGGGCGATCTCCCACACCGACACGTTCAGCGCGGTCTGCTCCAGCCCCAGCCAGCCGGGCAGCACGGACAGGTAGAACCAGCCGAGGAGGCTGAACGCCAGGACCTGGAATACGGAGTTGAGGGCGACCAGGACGGCGGCGGCCTCGCGGTCACCGCAGGCGAGGTCGTTCCAGATGATGACCATGGCGATGCAGCGGGCGAGCCCGACGATGATCAGGCCGGTGCGGTACTCCGGCAGGTCCGGCAGGAGGATCCAGGCGAGGGTGAACATCAGCGCCGGGCCGAGCACCCAGTTCAGCAGCAGGGACGGCAGTAGCAGGCGGCGGTCGCGGGTGACGGTGTCCAGCCGGTCGTAACGGACCTTGGCCAGCACCGGGTACATCATCACCAGCAGGCCGAGCGCGATCGGCAGGGAGACCCCTGTGACGGTGACCTCGGCCAGCATGTCGCCGAGGCTGGGCACGAGACGGCCCAGGCCGAGTCCAGCGGCCATCGCGGCCAGGATCCACACCGCCAGGTAGCGGTCCACGAAGGAGAGCCGTCCGGCCACCGGTGCGGTGGTGCCCTCGCTCACGAGGACGCCTCCGTGGACGCGGGCCGTCCGGGGCGGGTCAGGACGCCGGCGAGCTTGTCGGTCATCTCCGGCAGCAGCCAGTAGTAGACCCATGTCCCGCGCCGCTCGCAGTCGATCAGGCCCGCCTGCCGCAGCAGCTTGAGGTGATGGGAGATCGTCGGCTGTGAGAGGTCGAACGCGGGCGTCAGGTCACACACGCAGATCTCGCCGCCCTCACGCGAGGCGATCATCGACAGCAGCCGCAGGCGGACCGGGTCGCCGAGCGCCTTGAAGACCTTGGCCAGCTCGACGGCCTGGTCCTCGCCCAGTGGGGCGGTGAGCAGGGTCGGGCAGCAACCACGCTCGTCCTGGCCGAGTGCCACCCACTCTTGTTTTGACATGTGTCTATGTTGACGCACTTCGATCCAGGGTGCAAGGTTGCATCGAGCGACATCGAAACAGGCCGATCAATCCGCTCTTCCCGTCCTGGAGGCATGCCATGAGCGACCAGCCCATTGACCTGCGTGAGACCGTCCGCGAGCGCTACGCGGCCGCCGCCGTCCAGGTTGCCGAGGGCGGCACCGCCTGTTGTGGCCCGCAGGCCATCGAGATCGACGACAACTTCGGCTCCACTCTGTACGCCCCCGACGAGCGCGACGCCCTGCCCGCCGAGGCCGTTGCCGCCTCCCTCGGCTGCGGCAATCCCACCGCCGTCGCCGACCTGCACGAGGGCGAGCGCGTCCTGGACCTCGGCTCCGGTGGCGGCATCGACGTCCTGCTCTCCGCCCGCCGGGTCGGCCCCACCGGCAAGGCGTACGGCCTGGACATGACCGAGGAGATGCTCGCCCTCGCCCTGGCCAACCAGAAGAAGGCCGGTGCCACGAACGTCGAGTTCCTCAAGGGCACCATCGAAGCCATCCCGCTGCCGGCGAACACCATCGACGTCGTCATCTCCAACTGCGTGATCAACCTGTCGACGGACAAGCCGTCCGTGTTCGCCGAGATGTTCCGCGTCCTGGCTCCCGGCGGCCGTATCGGCATCTCGGACGTCGTCGCCGATGACGAACTCAGTCCGGCCCAGCGGGCGGAGCGTGGCGACTACGTCGGCTGTATCGCCGGAGCGCTGTCCTTCGCCGAGTACCGCGAGGGTCTGGCGGCGGCAGGCTTCACGGACATCGCGCTCACCCCGACCCACGCCGTCGCCGACGGCATGCACTCAGCGATCGTCCGCGCCATCAAGCCCTCGACGACTCCTCGCACCCTTGTCCAGGTGTCCGCCACCGAGGCGAACGGTGGCTCCTGCTGCGGCGGTGGCGGCTGCTGAAGCTCATACGACCTCGGCCTGTGGTGGGGTGAGTGGCTCCGTGGCATCCGGCCGCAGAGCCTCCGCAAAAACCCGTTGGCGGACCACGGCGACCGCTGCTACCTTTCCGGCGGCCGTGCGAAAGAACGAGGAGGTGGTACCCGTGAACGCAGTATCGACATGGGTGCTCCCCTCCGGGGTCACGGTCGGGCGATAGGTCGTCCGGGAGTGCCGTTCAAGAGCACTCCCGAAAGGCACGACCATGCAATTCACTTCTGAACATCGCCTCGACGACGGCGTCCTCGCACGCGAATTCACCCTCGGCCAGATCCCCGGCACCCTGTGGACACCTGGATCCGTGCCGGCTCCGCTGATCCTGATGGCCCACAACAACGGCCTGCCCAAGGCGGAACCCCGGCTGGTGGCCCGGGCCCGGCAGTCCGCGGCGTACGGCTACGCGGTGGCCGCCATCGACGCCCCCGGGTGCGGTGAACGGCCCCGTTCCGCCACCGACGAGCAGGCTCGCGCCGACCTCCGCCGGGCGATGCGGGCCGGCGAGCCGGTCGATGAGATCTTCGAGTCCTTCATCGGCCCGCTGGTCGAAAAGGCGGTCCCGGAATGGCGGACCACCCTGGATGCCCTCCTCTCGCTGCCCGAGATCAGCGGCCCGGTCGGGTACTCGGGGTGGAACGCCGTCGGTATCCGGCTGGCAGCGGTCGAGCCGCGCATCGCGGCCGCCGGTTTCTTCGCCGGGGGTTACGTGCCCCACGCCCAGCGCGAGGAGGCCCGGCAGATCACCATTCCGCTGCTGTTCCTCCTGCAGTGGGACGACGAAGGGAACCCCCGGCAGCGGGCCTTGGACCTGTTCGACGCCTTCGGCAGCAAGGAGAAGACGCTGCACGCCAATCTGGGTGGGCACGTCGGCACCCCGTGGTTCGAGGTGGAGGACGGAAACCGGTTCTTCGACCGACACCTGAGGTGAGGCCGGGCCGTCAGGCCGGCAGCAGACGGTAAGCGGCGTCGGCCGTGATGCCGTCATCGAGGACGGCATCACGGCCCTGGCGCGATGGTCCACGGGCGTCCGCCCTTGTTCTCTCCTGCGCGTGGGCATTGTCACGCAGTGGGACATTCACCCGCTGAGACGGTCCACTGACGCGGGCCCGGCTCCTGCCGGACCCGCGGTGGATCAGGACTTCACGAGAGTGATCTCGCTGCTCAGATCCCCAGTGCGCTGGGTCACCGGATAGTCCCTGTCATTCGTTTCCCCCCGAGCCCGGAGCACCGCAGGACCGGACTTGAAGGTGGCATCGGGTTCGAGGTTGCTGGGGAACGAGACCGTCCACGGCACCGGGGCTCCTGGTGTGCAGTCGACGAAGAAGGCGTCCTCGCCGGCGACACCGGACGCTGTCGCGTTCTTCTGGATCTGATAGGCGCTGACTCTGAGCGCGAACCGGGCGGGCTTGTTACAGGTGACATCGCCACCCACAGTGATGGTGCCGGTTTTGTCGACCGATCCGGTGGTGTCGAGGTTCATGCCGATGGCCAGCTCTACCGGCGGCTCGGGCATGATCGCGTGAACTTCACCGCGCAAGGGCACCGTGGATCCGTCGCAGTACTGCTCGAAGGTGGCGTCAAGTTCCTTCACGTAACCGTAGGGCCCGAACGCGATGTTCTCGATGGTGAAGGAGCCAGAGGTGGTGTTACATGCCTTCTCCGTCCCGTTGTCGATCCCGCCGAATTCCAACCCGGGGTCTCCAGGCTGGATATCGGGCCACTTCTTGGCCCCCGTGTAGGTGGTTCCAGCGGTCAACTTCTGACCTTCCGGAGCGGAGATGAGGAGACGCCAGAGCGTCCCCTCGGTCGCGTCTACCGCAACGATGAAGCCGTTCTCGTCAGTGCCGCCTCCGGCGTCGAACAGCTGAACTGTATCGGCCGTGTACTCGTACGACTGGCCACCCGAAATAGGCTCGCCCGGCTCGCCGTTGAAGTTGAGCGAGCCCGACACCGCGCTGTGGGCCTGTGCGGTGCCCGTCAGTGGTGTAGCTGCGATCGCCAGGGCTGCTGCCGCGACGATGCCTGCGGTGCGGGCCAGGATGCGTCTCCGTATACCGCTGCTCATGAAGCTCCTCCAAGAGTGTTTCCCGGCACGCGAAGTGACCGCGACGGCGTAGGCCGCTCAGGGTCAAGTGCGCGCGAAATTGGACTTCTGGGAGGCTGGGGGACCTCCGAGAGGGGCGCTGAGAACCTAACAAGCGCCACTGACACCTCTTGAAGTTCACTCACCCCACTCGTGTGGCTGGCAGCGAATCTGCCGGCTCAGCCTTCCCAGGTTCGAATCCTGGCGTCGCCACGCTCGTGAGCATCGGCCCTTGACCAGTGGTTTTGGTCAGGGGCCGTTCTCGTTCTCGGCTCAGGTCAGTACCCGCCGTTCCCTGGTGCTCCCCGCCCGTGCCGGCACGGTTGTGGCGCGTGTCCTGACCTCGATTACTGGCTACCAGGCCATCAAGAACCGTGCTGGGGTGCGTACGTGCCCGAGCGGTCCCAGATTTTCCTCAGATTGCCCGTGTGCCGGTTTCAGGACATGACGGCATGGTGGATGCGTCCTCCGCTCGGTGGAGGACAGCAGCGGCAACACGATCCGCTTCACCACGAAGCACGAGGCCGCGAAGGCGGCGAATGATCTCGAAGTCGAGGTGTGGAAGGGAACGTCACGCGACCCGAACGCCGGAAAGGAGACGTTCGGCAGCTACGTGAACCGTTGGTACGAAGCGCAGGACCTTGCGGCATCCACGATGCAGAACTACTAGCGGCACATTGAGGAGACCTTCTCCCGGAGTTCGAGGAGAAGGTCGTCGCCGACATCCAGCGCACCGACATCGACTCATGGGAGAGGAAGGAAAGGGCGATCTACGCGGCATCCAGTGTCAAGAGCTGGCGCGGCACGCTACCCCTGATCCTCAGCGACGCGGTGGATGGGCTGGCCTGCGCCGACTCGACGTCCTTGAGCAATTTCCTGGGGTGACGTTCGCCATCTTCCGCGAGACGCCGCATCTTCTCGATCAGGTCTGCCATCACGGCACTCCAGGTGGGCATGATGCATGCACGGGCTGCCCCACCGAGTAGTTCTTGCAGGCCTCGCGCACCATGGGCCGGATCTCGGGGTTCCAGGCCTGTCCCAGGCGCACCTCGATGTCGATCAGTGCTCCCGCCCCTTCTGGATCGCGACGGAGGGATTCCATGATCCACTCCCCGCTCGCTCCCGAGAGCCCCTGGAAACCACTCAGGGGCCTGACCCGCTCTCGCGGATCAGGCCCCTGACCTGGTGTTTCTCTGTCGGGGTGGCGGGATTTGAACCCACGACCTCTTCGTCCCGAATGAGGTTCGGGCAAGATCTTCACCGAGCGGTTTGCTGTTTTGCCTGGTCAAAGCGTTGGGGTGAGGTGGTCTCGGGTGGTCTCGAAGGGGCTCGGGCAGCAAGTTGGCTCCCAGCCGGCTCCCAGTTACGCTGCCTCGACGGGCCTTCAGCCACGCAGCGCGGCTACCGCGACTGCCAGCGTTTGCAGGATGTTCACCACGGATGCCACTGCGCCGACGGCCAGGCCGAGGTCTTCAAGGTTCTCCGTCAGACGGCGCTGGTCAGGGTTCGGGCTCGCCAGTTCTTCGCCGATGCGGGCGGCGGTGCGGCGGGCGAGATCGGGGTTGCTCAGATCCGTCGCGTACTCCTCCAAGGCGGCCGTCAACTCGTCGAGCCTCGCCTGTGCTTCGGCCAGGTGGTGGGCAGTCTCCGGAGCGGTGCCTCTGATGTGGACCTGCCGCTGGTCTCCGCCGACCCGTCCCGTGTTGACCTGGTTGCCGCTGCCAGTGATGTGCATGCCGCCGCTCGCCTCACGTCGCCCTCGCCAGGTGCCCATCGTCATCCTTTCGCCGTCGCGTCGTCGGCCGGGTTCGCCTGCGTCTGATTGCCTTGCACGGTGCCGGTGTTCACCTGGTTGTGGTCGCCGTTGATGAAGACCTTGGTCACGAACTGCTCCGCCTGCCGCCTGAAGTCGCCGGTGAACACCCCGTGGTCGTCAAGGAATGCGCTGACCGTGCTGAACATGCGGGACTGGAGGATGGAGATGTGCCGACGGGCGTCCTCGATCTGGTGCATGTCCTCCGGCTCAACGAGCGCGCAGTGCTCGCGCAGGCTGACCGGACTGTCGTCATCGCGGGCCGCCTCGTCCAGAGCCATTGCCACTTGTTGGCGCATGGCACGACCGAGTACGCCGGGTATGAGGCTGCTCAGTGCGCGGATGAGGATCCCGTACGACCTGTGCGCCAGGGCAACCGCGTCACCGAGGGCGTGGATCGGTGCGAGCAGGATCTTGCGGACCAACGCCCAGCCCGTGGCGGGTACAGCGCGGACTTCCTTTTTGAGCGGGGCGAGGACTTGAGGGCGGGTGACGAAGTGCAGGGACTTGCCTTCCAACGCCGCGTGGGCGAATACCGTGACGACGATCTGACCTTCCCAATCGACGACTTGGGCGGCCAGGTAGCGGCGGGCGAGATGCCCTGAAGGGGCCTGTCTTCCTTCGGTGATCATCTCCTGCGCTTCCGGCCAGGGCGCCCATTGAGTCTTTCCTGGGCTGACCACTCCTGAGCCCTTCTTCGGGCGGTCGGGTACGCGCGGCAGGCTCTTCCATCGGGACTGTGGCACGGCGAGAGTCTCGAAGACGTCGCAGGTGGGCAGGGCGTGTGTCTCGACGAGGACACCGCAGAGCCGTTCCAGCTCGTCACGCACCTTGTCGAGCAACTCATCGGCTTCGAACTTGCGGATGCCGTCTTGGTTCCCGTCTCCCACATTTTCAGTGTCTGTCTTGCTGCCGGGCCCAGTGCTGTCGCTGTCGCCCTCGGTAGCCTCGCCGTCAGATGCTCGACGGGCGGGCGCGAGCTGAATGCGTGGTCCGCCTGAGCCCCAGGCGTCGAGGCCAGCACCTACGAAGCGGTGCGCCCCGTTCTTTTCCTTCAGGTACGGCGTGCTTTGCCAGCGCTCGGCCTTCTCGCATTGGGCGATCCTTGCTCTTGCACGCGGGGCGAGCCGAGGGCGTCGTGCGATCCTCTCGCGTGACGGTTTCAAGGACGCCATGTAGCCCAGGACGACCCAGCCGTCCACGGTATATACGGCTGTGATCAGCAGGGTCAGCCATACTCCGGCCGAAACCGCCTCCTGGGCTACGGACTTGATTAGGAACGACTGAGACTTCAGCTGTGTCCAGGCCAAGAAGACACCCGCTGCCAGGACGACCATCGGAACCAAGGAACTGACACCCCAGCGGAGCAAAGAGCTGAAGCGGCCGGCGGCGACGAACTGGTACAGGAGCGCCGTCGCCACCAGTGCACCCATTCCCCACGGGTGACGAAACGCGATCAGCGCGACGACTCCCGCAAGGAGGAGGCCGCGTATCCGTCGCTGGCGATGCGCTGCGACGCTGTGGGTGAGGACCGGGGCCAGACCGAATCCGAATGATGGGGTTGGTCGCGTGCGTGTGTTCAGTACGTTGTCCACCGCCCACTTGGCGAGTTTCTCGCCGGCGATGTCAGGCAGCTGCCGAATCTCCCGCTGCTGCCGCCCCAAAGTGCGGTCCTGCCAGCGCCCCATCAGATCCCGGGCCTGTCCGATTCGGTCCACGCGTGCATGCACGATGCCCGCCAGTTGGCGAGTCACCTCGTTGGCGCTGGGTGCGTCGTTGCGCTCGGCATAGGTAGTGCGCCACGGCCAGTGACTACCCGTATAGCTCAGATTATCTGGGCCTGCTTGTAGAGGGACGCCTGGAAACGGGTCCGTGGGACCGGACTTATTTACACCATTGTTGGATGAATCGTCCAGTGGCGTGACCCTCCATGGCAGCAGGGACATACGCCACCTCCCCCCGGAAGCCCCACCCTTGAGCAGGCATCCTGCCCACGTGGCACATGGATAACCAGGGTTCACCGAGAGGTCAAAACCTGTTCGGCCGCGCCATGGCGGGATGTGTCCAGCGGACTGACTCCTGGTCTCCCAGGTGAGGGCCACATTCAACCGTGATCGCGACGTTTCCGGCATTCAGCGATGTTGGCTTGATCTATGCGTAGGCGGGGCTCTTGACGGAGATCTCAGGACTGCTTCCTCGCGCAACCGATCGGGCGATCCGCAGGCGTGGGATTCTTTCCATGGCGGCTGATCGGGCTGCTCTCGGTTGCAGCTACCCAGCGGGGACCTGCTTGGTCGTGTACGTGTACTCCGTCCGGCCAGATTCGCGAGCATCGGCATTCCGGAGCGAAGGGGGCATTTCGTCATTTTGTACCCTTGAGTTGCCTTGCGGTGGCATCCTCAGTCCCATGTTCCGAGCCATCCGTACCCGACTCGCTCTGCGTCAGCGAGGTAAGGCAAATGCGGCAATACGCAAGCTGTGTGAAGACGTTGAGTACTTGGGTATCGGCCCGGTCCCCGGGCCGGTCCGGGTGGCATTGCGTGCCCATTACGAAACTAAATGGCAGACGTGGGCGGTTTTGATTTTAATTGGCTATTTTGTATTGAAGGTTGTGGCAAGAGCGCTCTGGGTGCTGGTCGTGACGTACACGCCTGCCTGGGTTCAAGAGGCCATTTATGGGCCACCGCCCAAAGCGTCCCTGAGCAGCCGGGAAGGCTGGGTGTCCTTTGGGCATGGGGTGCTGCTGGTGGGTGCCAGCTTTCTGGCCGCGCGGCGTGTGGCTGTGTGGGCGGCAGACGCGTTCGAGCTTCGCAGTATGACCTTCGAACGGGTTCAGCGGTGGGCTGACCTCATCAGTGAGTGCGCTGAGACTGTCCGCGCGCCACATATGCGGCCGGACCTGCAGGCCGTGTCTCTGCGATTCGCGGTCATGCGGATCAGGGGTGCCCGGTCGATGCGCGGCACGGTGCCGGCACTGTCACGGCGCCGCCCCGGGTTGCGGGCTCATGCGAATGGGGTTGTTGCAGCTCTGCGAGCCGCTCACGCCGACTTCGACCTTGACCGGAAGGAAGCGGCTCGGAAGCTTGCAGCCCTCACGCTCAAGGTCAGCGACCGTTATGCCCAAGGGCACGTTGGGGCTCTCCTCGACAGCGCGGAGCTGGTCGAACCCGCGCGTCGGCGCGAGGCATTCAACCTGGCGGTCATGGCTGGAGTCATGGTGGCAGTAGCTTTGGGCGTCCATCTGTGGCGTGTGCCCATGCCTCTGGCCGTGGGGGTCGTTGTCATGGTTGGTGCGTGGTTGTACCGCAGCACGGTCAGCGCGGGGCTGGCAGTGTTGACGACGCTGCTGCCAGTGATCTTCCCAGGTAAATAGGGACCAAATGGTCTTCGGGTACTCATCAGGACCTGAGTCGCGTGGAGCAAGAACGGCTCTGGTCCAGGGCCGCCGAAAAGCGCACCCACCTCGCAGTCACAGGACGGCATGGACCGGGAGGTCAGCCGCCGAAGGCGGCATCGAACGCGGTCTGGCCCGCCTGCACGAGCATGGCTAGCCCGGGAGTTGCCGTGCTGATGGCCGTGAGCGTCGTCTGTAGCTGCTCGTAGGCGGCGCGGATGCGGCCGGGCTCGGGCTGGTCGGCGGTGGCGGCATCCTCCAGTACCTCCGCGTCTGTGGTGATCTGGTTCTGCTGGTTGTCTGCGGCACCCAGGGTTGGCGCGAACTGCCTGACCATCTGGGCGAACTCCGCGAGCTTGGAGGCGTCCAGGCCGACGTGGTTGTTCTGGAGGACGTGCTGCTGAGAGCCGGCGACGAAGCCCTGCGAGTTGGTGATGTTGTAGGTGTCGCCGCCGTTGGGCTGACGGCTCAGATAGTCGTTCACGCTTCCTCCGGCGAGTACGCAACGGGTGCCGACTGCGGTGATCCGGACCATGGCACTGTTGTCGATGGGGTGGATCTGCACGAGGTCGTTGTCGGCCAGGTAGTCCAGTGCGCTGAGGACCTCGTCCTCAGCCAGGGGCTCCCCGGCGAAGCTGCACTGAGGATCGTCGGTGTAGGACAGGACCGCGACGGCGGAGTCTCGTCCGCCGGTTCGCAGCACCCACTTCAGCAGCACATCGCAAGCGTGCCGGAAACGGGCGACCGTGTCAGCACGCAGGTCGAGCAGTCGCCGGGCCTCCAGCACCCCGTCCTCCGTGGGGTATACCTCCGAGTCTGTGCCGCCGAAGGTCTCCGCGACCTGCACGAGCCCGAGCCTCTTCAGCCGCAGGGCTATATCGGCGGCCTCGCCCGCAGGAAGCCCCTCGCGGGCCCGGTCGGAGGCCGGGCCCGCGAGGTGGAGCGCCTTCACATCAGCTCCAGGTAGGTGCGATACGCGGCGATCGGGCTCTTCAGCCCGCTCAGCGCCTCGGGGCAGGCCCGCTCGACCAGGGCGAGCGTCCGTTCGACGGCCGCGTCCACATCGGCGGCGAGGGGGACGGCCGGTCCGCTGATCGCCGCCTCCAGGTCGCCGAGGCAGGCCCGGCCGATCGGGGTGACGGCGATCTCCTCGCGCAGCTGGTACCAGCCCCAGAACCGCGAGGCGGGCACCAGAGCTGCCTTGATCAGGTCCTTCGTCGCGGTGTGGAGGCGATGCCACTCGGAGTACGCGACGAACCGCTGGCCCCGCTTGATGCGCTTGTGCAGCAGCACGGCCAGCACCAGGTGCTCGATGAGCAGCTCGGTGCACGTCCGGGGCCGGGCGAGGAATTCGGCCGCGAACCGCTCGGCGACCACCGTTCCCTCGGACGGAGCGATCGCCGGCTTGCGGTCGAGGAGTAACGCGGTGGCGACCGTCGCCCGCAGACGCGGGACGCGGGACGCGGGCGCCAGGTAGAGGTCGATCTGGTGCAGGCGCCCCTCGTCCGGGACAAGGAAGACTAAGCCGACGCCGCCGAGGTCGGCGACGATCGTGTCGCGCCAGCCGGGCAGCAGGGCGCCGGCCTCGATGGACATCAGGTCGTCCACGGCCTCGACGAACGCGGGCAGCTCGGCGTCCTGGACGCCGACGACGAAGTCGACGTCTGAGAGGCGGTCGGCCGTGCCGTGGGCCAGCGACCCACGCACCATCAGGTGCGTGACGGCCGGCGAGGTGGCCAGGATGTCGGCGAGCCGGGACAGGAGCGGGAGCTGGGACGGGCGGTTGGCGAAGGTGAGTTCGGCCAGGTGCAGGGTGGGCACGTGCGTCCTCCGATCGGATTTCGGCGTGGGGGCCGTGGCGGTCAGGCCGTAAGCGCGAGGAGACGGCGCTTGGCCGTTGTCCAGCGCGTGGCGGCCTCCTCGTCGCCGAGCGAGGTGTGCAGCTCGGCGATCAGGTCGTAGACCGCGCCCTCGGGCAGGGCGTAGGTGTAGAAGAGCCGCAGGAGCATCCGCTCGGCCGCTTCGGTGTAGCCGAGGCCAGCCATGCCACGGGCGGCCTGGAGCCGCTCGGCGAGTACTGCCGCGTCGGCCAAGGGCAGCGGTTCGGCGGAGTCGGGGTGAAGCGTGGGCTGGCGGGCGAGGCGCTGATAGGCCTCGTCGGCGTACACGTCGGCGATCAGATGGACCCGGTCCGGCCCGAGCAGGTTGCACACCCCGTGGGCGTAGGTCGGCGTCAGCCGCCAGATCCGCCCGCCAGTCATGTGTACCTTGGCGCCACCGGTGACGAGGAACGCCGAGGTGTTGGTGTGCAGGGGGATGTGCAGCCGGTGCCTCTCGATCTGGTCGAGCTCGTCGTAGTCGCGGTGCTCCCACAGGAAGGCGTTGGCCTCCAGCCGGGCGAGCCGCACCCACATGTAGTTGAGGCCCAGTTCGGTCAGCAGGGCGGCGGTGGCCGGCATCTGGGCCAGCAGGTCGGTCGGCCGGGCGGCGCAGTCGCCGATCGTCACGTCGGCGGGGTCGCCAGACGCGTTCATGAGCGAGGTCGTCCACCAGCCCCCGGACTGGTAGGCGCTGTACTCCGCCTTCCACGGCGCCCGGGCCGTCAGGGCCTCGTGGCGCATCCGCTCCAGCTGAGCGGGGTCGACGGCGTCGAGCTGGGCGATCTGCCCGGCAAGGGCGGTCAAGGTATCCATCGGTTCCCTCCCGTCGCCCGCCCGCCCATGGTTGGGCGGGCGGGCACGTGGTGCTGGATGGGTGATCGAACAGAGCCGCTGAGACAGCTCCCGATATCACGCTCCGTCGTCGGAAGTGCACGTACGGCGTAGGGGCGTTCAGCATGGGGGCGGGCAGTGAGACATGGATACGACGTCGCCGCCGTCATGGAACCGTCCTCGCCGGATAGTCGGTGACCCGGGCGATGTCGGTCGTGCGTCATGACCGCCGTCATGGCTGCCGTCATCTCGGTCGGGGAGCCGCTGAACGGGTTTCCCGCCGATCGGACGTGGCTATCGTCGGATGGAGACGAACGGGGACGGAGAGGATCTGCCGTGGCTGAAACTCCCACGCTCTTACGGGTCTTGACGCTCCGGCGGCACTGGCAGGTCTACGAGACCTTCCGCCTCCGGTTCGAAGCGACGGCGAGCTCGATTGCCGAGCACGAGAACGATCCGCGGCTTCGGGGCCTGTCGGTCTCGAAGCGGCAGTTCGAGCGTTGGTACGGCGGTGCGGTGAAGACCCGCCCCTATCCGGATCAGTGCCGGGTGCTGGAAGCGATGTTCGACGTCGGCGTCGATCGCCTTCTCGCTCCCGCACCGCCGTCCGCTTCACTGACCGCGCCCGCGGCCGATCCCCCGCTCGTCGTCCCGCCGCCACGGCCGGCCCCTGCCTTTCTCCCCACCGAGCAGGCAGCGGCACTGCCTGTCGGCGGCCCGTTCAGCAACGAGCCCCGCATCGACGCGGGCACAACGGAATTGGAAAGGCAGGTCGCGATGGCGGCTCGTCGTGCGCTTCGTTTCACCGCGATGGCGGAAGGCAGCAGCATCGGCCCGGAGACCCTGGGCCAGATCCATGACGAAGTGCGGCGGCTCACCGTCGCGTACCCGAAGCTGGCGTTGCCGACTCTGCTCGGCGACCTGGTCGAAGTGCAGGACCTCACCTTCCGGCTCCTGGAGCACGGCCGGGTCAAACCCCTGCAGGCCCGCGAGCTGTACCTGCTCGCCGGGATCACCTCCGGCATGCTCGCCAAGGCCAGCCACGACCTGGGCAACCCGAGCGCCGCGATGATGCAGGCCCGCACCGCCTTCGTCTGCGCCGACAACGCCGACCACCACGCCATGCGCGCCTGGGTCCGCTCCCTGCAGTCGCTCATCTCCTACTGGGCCGGCCGACCCAGCGAGGCCGCCGACTACGCCACACTCGGCCAGAGCACCGTCGGCAACGTCCGCGGCACGACAGGCGTCTGGCTCGCCTGTCTCTCCGCACGCGCCCACGCCCTGATCGGCGATGCCGACGCCACCCGCACCGCCATCCAGCAGGCCGAGGAAGCCCGCGCGGCCGTCGAACCCGATGACCTCGACGCCTTCGGTGGCATCATGACCTTCCCCGTACCCCGGCAGCTGTACTACGTCGCGGAAGCCACCGTGCACCTCGGTTACGACCCGGGGCTCGGCGAGAGCCGGTCGGAGGCCGCCGTCACCGCGTACCGCGACGCTGCCGAGGACGAGTGGGCCTTCGGCGACGAGGCCGGCGCACAGACCGACCTCGCCCTCGCCCGCATCGCCCGCGGCGAGATCGAGGGCGCCATCGAGGCCGTACGACCTGTGCTCGACCTCCCCATCGGGCAGCGGAACTTCGGAATCACCAGCAGCGCCCAGCGCGTCCACGCTGCTCTGCACGCCGACGGGCGCCGCAGCATTGGCGCGGCGGCAGATCTGCGCGAGGAGATCGAAGCCTTCACCGCCACCCCGACGTCTGTCCTCGTCCGATGACCCCGCAGGTAGGCTCCGCGTCCATGACCCCAGTCCACATGGCCGGCCCCAGCCTGGCCCTGCGTGAAGTTGAGCCCGAGGACACCGACGCCCTCCTGGCCATCTACGGCGACCCCGAGGCCACCCGGCACCTCAGCTTCGAGCCCCGAACCCCCGAACAGGTCCAGGCGATCGTCGACCGATCCATCGCCTCCGCCACGGACACCCCGAGGACTGAGTACTGCCTCGCCATGACCCGGCGCGGCGAGCACCAGCTGATCGGCTACGCCCGCCTGGCGACCGAACCCCAGCAGGCGGCCACCATCGGGTTCGCCCTGCACCCTGCCGAGTGGGGCAAGGGCCTCGGCACGGAGACCGTCCACCTGCTGTGCGCGCTCGGCTTCCAGAGGCTCGGCCTTCACCGCGTCTGGGCGGCCCGATCACCGCACAACGAAGCGTCCGCGCGGACCCTTCTGCGGGCGGGCATGACCGAGGACGGCCGCATCCGCGACCACGTCTTCGTCCACGGAGCGTGGCGGGACTCGATCACGTACTCGATCCTGGAGCACGAGTGGACCCCGATCGACGACGTCAACACCAAAGGTCGGCCGCCCGCTCTTGCGCCTGACGCGGACCGCGGACAGGAGAGATGAGCGGTGATCACCGAGGCGGGCTTACAGCACCATCTGGTGATCCCCGGCATCGCCGAGTTCGCGCGCGGCGGCCTGCCCGACCCGCCGGCCACCGATGACGGCAACCACTGGGTCGACGGTGTCTGCTGGCTCTACTGCGGACAGCAACTCACCAGGGTCTTGTGGATCGGGCCAGCCACTGTTGCCGGAGCCCAAGTACCCATGTACGCCTGCGGTGCCTGCATCAAGGAACTCCAGGCACGCATCTGGCGCTCCCTCCGGGCGCACGACTCGCAAGCCCGCCCCGCGCCGTTTCCAGGGCACGGTCCTGAGTACCGCTCCGGGGCGAGGGGGCGAGGCCGTCACCGCCGTAGCCGCTGACCGGTAGACCGCCTGGCATCAACCCTGTTGAGAGAAGGCAAGCCCCTTGGGGCCGGCGCGGTCGACGTCGGCCCCAAGGAGTGTGTGTCGGGTCAAGTCAGGGTCATCAGGGCCTGGGCGAGGGAGCGGACTTCGGGTGCGAGGCCGTCGAGGATGTCCCGGGCGTAGGAGGTGTCGGGTCGGGCGGCGAGGTTCTGGATGACGATCCAGTTCTCGGCGATGAGATGGAGAGCTTGCCTGGATCGCTGGACGGTGTCCTGGCGGTGGACGGCGAACTCCTCGGCACGCTGGTACGCCTCGGGCCAGGTGATGTCTCCCCGTTCGACGAGCTCGGCCAGGGGCGGGGTGGTGTCGCCATCGGCCTGGCGCACGGTGTCTGCATTGATCACGTACTGCCGGAGCTGTTCCATCTCTAGCCGCTGGTCCAGCGCCGCTGTGGCGTCGGAGAGGCTGATCCGGCTTTCGGTGACCTGTTCGGCAAGGTCGGGGGCGTGTTCGCGGAGGCGGTCGTACTGCTCTTGGAAAGCGGTGGCCCGAGCCTTCTCCGCTGAGACCGTGTTGTAGGCGTTGTCGAGGCTGAGGGCGCCGATGCTGACCTGTTCGGCGAGCTCGGGGGGAGTGCTGGAGGACGACGTTGGCGGCGGAGAGGCGGCTGCGGCTGAGTCCGTGGAGCTTGGCGTGGTCCCGCAGGGAGCGTCCCGAAACGGAACGAGCCATCGCGGTGATCATGGCTTGCTGGCCTTTGCTGATGTGCCGGCGGAGCACGTTGTTGGAGAGGATCAGCGCCGTGGGGTTGTTGCCGGTGTAGGTGGTGAAGCGGGGTTCGATGCCGGCGAGCCCGCAGGCGGCGAGACGGTTGCGGCCGTCGAGGAGGGCGCCGTCGGTGTCGAGGACGATCGGCCTGTGCTGGCCTTCGGCCTTGATGGACTCGGCGAGGTCGAGCAGCTCGTCCTGGCTGAGCATCGGGAACATATCGGCGGTGGGGTGGATCTTCAGGGTGTGCTCCTCGTCTGATGGCGGGATGGGGTTCAGCGCGTGCGGCGCTGCTGTTCGGTGCGGTTGGGGCGGTAGGGCGCCGACGGGGTTGCCGAAGCTCGCCTGGTGGTGCTTTGGGTCAGGTCGGCGAGGCGGTGCAGTCGCCAGGTGAGGACTTCGCTGATGCTGGTGGCGGTGTCGAGTTCTCGCCTGGTGGTGGCTTTGGTGAGGAGGGCGGTGGGGTTGTGGCCGGCGGTGCCGGCTTGGGCGAGGGTGGCTGCGAGGGCGGGCCAGCCCGGCTCGGCGAGGATCTGTTCGGCCTGTTCCGGGAGCGTTCGGCGCACGGTGGCCGCCTGCTGGCGACGAAGCCACTCGGGCAGCTGGGTTCCTCGCTGGTGGATCACGGTCAGCGGCTCGGCTGCCGCGGCCTGGTATGCGATCCGGAGGTGCTCGGCTGCCTGTCGTGCGGCCTCCGCCTGTTGGTTGTGGCCGCGGGTGCGGTGCCATTGCTGCGCGGCCACGGCCGCCAGCAGAACGGCGTCGATGAGAACCGCGAGGAGGGCTCCGTCCTTCGGGGCGGGTTCACGCAGGATCGCCTTGACCGCGCGGCGGGTGGCCTGAGCCTGGTGGTGCTGGGCGCGGATGCGGGAGCGGCTGGCCCGCTCGAAGGCTGTGGCTGCCTGCAGGAGCCGGGGCCGCAGGGCCGGAGGGGCGACGAGGGGCAGGACATCGAGGGTTTCGGCGAGGACGGCGATGTGCGCCTGCCCGGCCTCGTCCTGGCTGTGGTCGAGGAGCTCGGGTACCCGGTCGGTTGCCCGGGCGAGTTGGCGCCAGGCACGGGACTCGGGCGGTGCTGCTGGACTGGTTTCGGTGGCGGTGAGGCGTTCGTTGATCTTGGGGTAGGAGAGGTCGGGGGCGAGGGTGGAGCCGGAGAACCAGATGGGCTGGCCGTCCTTGTTGGTGTCGCCGGCGAGGGCGACCTTGTAGCCGCGGATGTCGCCGGAGGGGAATCGCTGGATCTCCACGAGCACGCCGGAGCCGTCGAGGAGGCGGAAGAACTCCTCTGGTGTCGTGGCTGCTGCGAGGAGGGTGCGGGCGGTGGCGCGTAGGCGTTCGCGGGAGGTTGTGGCTCGGCCGGTGCGCTGGGCCTTTTCCTGTTCGGCTCGGGTAGGGCGCTTGGCTGCGGTGCGGTCGCCGCGCGGGACCTGGCGGAGCCCGTAGTCCTTCTCGACGGCGACGAGTTCCTTGTCGGCGCGCAGGAAGTCGTTCCAGTTGCGGGGCGGGCGAAGGTCACCTCGGACCTTGGTGGCGACGATGTGGATGTGGTCGTCGGCGTGGCGGACGGCGACCCAGCGGCAGGCGTCAGGGTCGCCGGCCGGGGCGATGCCGGTGGCGTTCAGCACGCGGCGGGCGATGGTGGCCCACTCGTCGTCGGACAGGTGGCGGTCCTCGGGGGCGGCGCGGATCGAGCAGTGCCAGACGTGGTTCTTCGGCGCCTTGTGGCCGGCCTGCTTGACCCGCAGGTCGAGGACGGTGGCGAGCTGGGCCAGGGTGGCGTCGGGGTCGCGGCCGGGGTCGGGGGCGAAGCCGTCAAAGGAGGCGACGAGGTGGGGGTCGGTGTGCTCGTTGGCGCGGCCGGGACCGTAGAGGTAGTTGAGGACGCCCCTGGTTTTGTGGCCGGGCTTGACGATGTTCGCGATCAATCAGGCCGCCCGGCGGTTTGTGGCGGCCACGTCGGCGGCTGTGTCGATCGTGGTGACCGCTGCCTTCACCGTTGCCACGAGGCGTCCGGCTTCGGCGAGCACGACGGCGTCCACAGGGTGTGGATCGCCACCGGAGTTGAGGCGGTGGGCGATCTGGTTCACGTTCGTGCCGATCCGCGCCACCTGGGTGCGCAGGGACGCGAGCTCGTCGATCAGGTCGTCGGTGGCGCTTCGCTGGTCGGGCAGGGCGAGGTCGCCGTTCAGGTGAGCCATGACGATGGCGCCGACGAAGTGCGCGCCGGCCAGGCCGAGGCGACGGGCTTCGGCAAGGATCGCCTGCTTCTCGTCGACGCTGTAGCGGACGTCGACGCGCTCCTTGCGCTGCACATCCTGGCGAGCGCGACGACGGGCGACACGGCGCAGCGCGGCCTCGTCGGCGGCACGCCCACCCCCCGTCCCCGCTGCGCCCTCGCGTCGGGGGACTGCCTCCGCCACCCCCGGGGCGGAGGCTTGTGCGTTGGACCGGCCCTTGGACGGTCCAACGCCATACCTTGCTCCGCCCGGGGCAGAGGGTGTGGCTGACGGCTGGACGGTGGGGTGGGAAGCGGGAACGGACTGTTCGTGCATGGGCGGGCTCTCTGATCGTGCGGCGGGGATGGGAGGGAAGAGGCGCTCGCCCCAGGGCGTTTCCGGGGCGAGCGGTCGGCATGCGGGAACGACGTCGGTCTACGCGGCGGAGTCGAGGCGGGCTTCGTTGAGTTCGGCTTGGAGTAGCTCCTTGACCTCTTCGAGGCGTTCGCGGCGGCCGGGCCTGAGGCCCTTGGCGTTGATCGCCTTCTCGATGTTGCGGCGGGAGACGTGGCCGTCACGTCCCAAGGGAGCGGTGCGCCCGATCTCGACCACCTGCTCGTAGGTGGCGAGCGACCTTTCGTCATGGCGCTTGGCGGGCCGCTTCTTGGGGGGCGCCACTTGCTCGGTGGCTTCCTCGGCCACGTCGTTGCCGGAGGCGGGTTGCGTTGTGGCGGGCGCCGCGCCACCTTCTGGCGTTGTGGCCTCCGGGTTGTGGCGGCCTTCGTCGTCTGGCTCTGTGTGTGAGGAGTGGCGCTGGACGATGAGGTAGAGGTGGACGGCGCCGGCGAGGGCGAGCGGGGCGATGGCGGAGATGATGCCGACGGTGATGTCGCCGAGAGCGAGCCCGCCTGGGCTGCTCTGCTGGTTGAGGCGGATGGCGTGCAGGACGTTGGCCCAGATGCTGGTGGCGGTGGCGATGCCGACCAAGCCCGAGACGTACAGGCGGGGCCGCAGGGGTGCGGTGCGCAGGACGAGGAGGGCGCCGATGCCGATGGCGATGAAGCCGTCGATCACGAGGGGGAAGGCGCAGGTGAGCAGCCAGTAGATGTGGCTGGCGGCGGCCATCTGACGCAGGGCGTCGTACGAGAGGGCGAAGGCTGCCACGGCGAGGAGGGCAACGCCCACGCGGATCAGTATCGGGAGGGACGCCGGCGTCGGTGCGGGAGGGAGGGTGGTGCTGGGTGAAGGCACGGGGAGGGCACTCCAGAAGGTCGGGGAAGGCGTATTCGGCCGTGGAGGGCGGTGACCCGTCGCGACCCGTCGCATGCCTGGTCAGAGCAGGTACGGAAGCCGCGCTGATGTCGAGTCGACTCGTTGCGGGCCGACGACTCGTCCCGGCGCTGACCTGTGCGGAGACGAGTCGGGACGGGTCGTGCCGGGTCAGGCGCCGGTCGGGGTTTCCGGCAGGACCAGCGGCTCGGTGGCCGGTGCGGGCTCGGGGCAGTAGCGCGCCCAGGAGTCGGTGAACTGCAGGCGGGAGAAGCCCTTGGCCTGGACGTCGCCGTGGAAGCGGCGGTTGGCCGAGCTGATGCCGTAGTCCTTCAGCAGGATCTGCAGGCCGCGCGGGGTGAGCCCGTTGGCGGTGTACTCCGGCCAGGGCGTCTCGTCGTCCTTGTTCAGGACGTCGAGGAGGCGGCTGGTGCGGATCACTGGCGGATCGCCCTCGGCGGCGAAGGCGCGCCGGATGTCGACCAGGAGGCGGATGCCCAGGCCGCTGCTGTCTTGGTCCTGCTCGGCCTCGTGCTTCGTCATCGCCTGGCAGGCGGTGCGTGCGAGCTCGGGCCACTTGCCGCCGGCGAGGTCGGCGACAGCGACCAGCGGCTCCCAGGTATCGGCCGCCCGGTCCTCGACCGGCATGGGTGGCGTCATGTTGGTCGCCTCGGCGTGGAGCGGGGCGAGCCAGGCCACGAGCCGGTCGCGCAGGGCGTGCAGGGCGGGGGTGTCCCGTACGGTGCGGAATTCCGCGACCTTCTCGCCCGGCCTGCGGCGGCGCATTCGGATCACGACCGAGCGGTCCATGATCGTGTCAGGCAGATCTCCGATGCCGGCGAGGGCGGCCATGGCGAAGGTCGGGAACTTGGAGACCTCGTGGTTGGGGCCGGAGACTCGCAGGGTGGGCCGGTTGCGCTGGTGGCCGGCGTTGAGTAGGCCACGCATCTCCTCGTTCTTCTCCGCGACCTTCGCGGAGCCGAAGAGGGTGTCGGCCTCGTCGACCAGGAGGGTCGGAGGCGTCTCGGTGATCGACCGGAAAACCGCGGCGGCGGAGGCGTTGACCGTGATCAGCGGGTCATGGACGGTCTCGGTGATCACGTCCAGGAGCCGCGACTTGCCGCACCGCTTGGCCGGTCCGACGACGGCGAGCCGTGGGGCGTGCTGCCACGCCGTCTGCAGGTGCGTGGCCGCGACCCACAGCGTCACCGCCGTGAAGGCTTCCTCGCTCGGCAGTACGACGTACCGGCGGATCTGCGCCCGCAGGCCGGCGAGCACCTGCTCACCCTCGGAGGCCGGGGCGGGATCAGGATCCTCGGTGGGCGACTGGCCGGGTATGGCCACGGCAGGTGACGGGACGGGCGTGGTGGTGAGTGGTGGCGTGGTCGCGGTGGCTTCGTCCATACTGGACATCGAGCTCCTCAATCTGCAGGCCATACGGGACGGCAATCCCGGCCATGCAGCTAGTCGTTCAGGGATGGGCGGCGTGAGGTTTGCGCTTTGAGCCCCTCGGTGTCGTAAGCACCGGGGGGCTTTTGCATGCCGGTCGGCAGGGCTCCGGCACGACAACAACTATGCCTTATGCAGAGCTGCTTTGCAAGCAGCAGAAGGTGATGTACTCTTGGGTGGTCGCTGCGGATTGCAGGGGCTTGCTGCAATTGGAAGGAGGGTGGATGTCCGACGACGACCATGACGAGGCGCCCGCCGTGCTGCTCAAGGGTGAGGACAACGCCGCCCAGCGGATCAAGGCCGAGCGTGAGCAGCGGGGCTGGAGCACCACCACGCTCTCCGACCGCCTCAATGAGGCCGGCTACGAGATGAACCCGTCGGCGGTGTGGCGGATCGAGAACGGCAAGCGCCGCATCAACCTCGACGAGGCCATCGGCTTCGCCGAGGTCTTCGGGGTGTCGCTGTCCAACCTCGTCGGCCCGCCGGCCCTGGCCGCCGCCGGCCGCGCCATGGAGCTCATCGACACCGTCGTGGCCGCCAACGCAGCTGCCCAGAGAGCCCAGCACGTGTACCGCCGAGCGACCGACGAACTGGCCGCCTACCTCGACGAGCACCCGGACATCCGCGAGGCGGCCGACGTGATGGTCAGCAACGCCATCGCCGAGAGCACCATGAAGATCAACCAGGAGGAGTTCGGCGCGCCGCCTCAGCCGTAGCCCGCTCCTCCCGGCCGCCCTGGATCGCAAACCCCAGGCCACGGCCAGCACCGCCCGCCCATCCCATCCCTTGAACGACACCGGCCCGGCCGGGGTTGCCGCCCCACCAGCCGAGGCCATGAGAGGACCCCGCTTGCGCCACACCGCGATACCCCATGCCGCCGCCCAGATCCCGCACGCCGCCGCCGCGCCGCCGCGCCTCTTTCTCCCCGAAGACGTTGCCGCTGTGCTCGGCTGCTCCGCCTGGTGGGTCAAGGACCGGGCCCGCCGACGGCTGATCCCCTTCACCCGAGTCGGCCGCGCCTATCGCTTCACCGGCGATCACCTCGCGGAGATCATCCGCATGCACGAGGCCCGTCCGGCCGTTCCCGGCAACCGGGCCGGGGCTGCCGCTGTCCCGAAAATGAACGCTCCCACTCCCGCTCCTCCGTCCGCCGCCCCCCTTCCCATGAGCCGCCTCCGTGCTCGTCCGCCACGTCGAGCCCGCCAGGCCCAATTCGAGGCCGCCGCCTAAGAGACGACATAAGACGAGGGGAGGAGAACATGGGATTCGCGGAGAAGCGGGCAAACTACTGGCGCGGCCGATACAAGATCGCGCCCGGCAAGCACCTCACGGTCGTCGACGACAGCGGCAAGGCGATCAGGTTCGCCACCAAGGGGGAGGCCCAGCGCGCCGCGAGCGAGGCCGAGAACAAGTACCGGCGCGGCGACTGGCGCGATCCGGCCCTCGGTCAGGAGACGTTCGGCGAGTACGCGAGCCGCTGGTACGAGGCCCAGGACCTGGCCGCGTCGACGATGCAGAACTACCGGCGGCACATCGAGGAGCACCTGCTCCCCGAGTTCGAGGACAAGGCGCTTGTCGGCATCCTCCGCACGGACGTCGAGCTGTGGGAGAAGAAGGAGCGGGCCGTGTACGCGGCCTCCAGCGTCAAGACTTGGCGCTCGACGCTCCACCTGATCCTCGAGGACGCGATCGACGAGGGCCTGATCACGTCCAATCCGGCCGCCAGGCGGCGCGGGCGGGGCAAGCGGGCCGGTCGCTCGCGTGACCGTGGCCCGGAGAAGGTCATCACCGACGCGCTCGGCATCCTGCTGACCGCTGAACGGGCCTCACTGCTCTCCGGCCGCGACGACGAGTTCGTCGCCGTGGTGCAGAAGGGCTACACCGGGATGCGGTGGGCCGAAATGGTCGGGCTGGAGAGGGAGTTCGTCCGGCCCGGATCCTTCCGCGTCGAGTGGCAGCTGTACGAGCTGGACACCGGCGAGCTGGTGCGCGTCCCGCCCAAGGACGACAGCTACCGGACGCTCGACTCACCGGACTGGCTCTCGGCCCTGGTCGCCAACCACATCGCCCGTACGAAGCCGACGCCGTGCCCCTGCCATGGCAAGTCCTACGTCTACCGAGGGCTCGGCGCGGCCCGCACGGGTGGCCATCAGGGAGCCAAGCTGGTCGACGTCGCCCGCCGCGCCGGCGTCTCCACGGGCACGGTGTCCAACGTCCTCAACCACCCTGCGCGCGTCGCCGAGGCCACGCGGGCGAAGGTGGAACAGGCCATCGCGGACCTCGGATTCGTACGAGGCGGCGCCGTGTCGGAACACGCGGCCCACTGGCGCCGCAACGGCTTCGCCACCTGGCTGTTCACCCCGGCGGTCTCCGGCTGGTACCCGAAGAAGGCACCCCAGGAGGCCCGCCCCGTGCCGCTCCTCGGCGAGCCATGGCCAGGTGTCCCGGCACGAGGCCGTAACGCCACCGACCGGGCCGACGCCTGCTGGACCCCGATCGCCAAGGGCCTCACGCCCCACGGCCTGCGCCACACCCACCGGACGATGATGGAGGACCTCGGCACCGAGAAGGTCCTCATGGACGAACGCATGGGCCACATCGACGGCTCCGTCTCGGCCCGCTACGCCCACGTCACCCCCGGCATGCGCCGACGCCTCATGCTCGGCCTGACCGAGCAGTGGGAGGCGGCTCTCGCCGCCCGCTTGGCCATGTGCCCCACGTCACCGGTACGCGTGCTCAACGAGCTTCTGCGTGCACGCAGTGCCCGTAGGTTGGCGCTACCTGGGTGATGCCCCGCTCGGGTGCCCCCACGCGAACATCGCGTGGGGGCACCCGAGCTTCGTTGGCGCGTCAGGTCAGACGGCGAAGGCTTGACCGCATACGAGGCAGTGATACGGGCCTGAGGTCTCTTCGTGTACCTTCACCGGCTCGTACGAGTGGCAAGGGGATGTCACGATGACCATGTCGTCAGGCTCGGTCAGCGGCGAAGGTACCGCGGGAGATTCCATGCCGCTCCTGACGCTGACCTTCACGTACTTGCTGCGGGTCCGCTTGAACGCGTTCTTCAGCTCGTCCTCCACCACTCGCGCTGCGGCCGGAGCTATCACGCCCCTGGTGTAGTCGATCTGTTCCTGCGTCCACCAGGAGCCCAGGCCCGCCGGTTGCCCACAGAGAGGGCAGTAGTAGGCGGCGGGTGACGGCTGCTGCTCGGCCTCTTCGTTCGCTGGTCCGTGGTGCCACTTGAACTGGCTGATGCAGTGAGGACACTCCCGACGCACGAAACCATCATGGTCGAGAGGCAGGCTCATCGGAATTTCCATGTCAGGCCCCGTCCACGAACTCTTCGACCCTGATCGGCACCCCATCGGCGGTCTTGCCCGTGAGGACGACGTTGAAGTAAGAGCTTGATCTTGATCCCATCCCCATGGACCGTGTGCTCATCAGCCGCACGGACTTGCCGACAGGCAGCTTGGGGACGGGGAACTCGCCATCGTTGCGGATGACGAGCCCCTCCTTTTTCTCCGCTTCCACGTCCAGCTCGTAGACATCTCCCGGACCGTGGTTGGTGATCATGACCGTCCCCATCTTCCTCGAACCGTTGTCGACGTACCGGGCACTGAGCCGAGGAGCACCCGCTGCTTGTGACGACGGCAGCTTCCGCCCCAGCGGAAGCCCGCCGCCCGGCGGTACGGGAGGAGTGAGGTCCCCGGCGTCATGCCAGTCCGTGCCGGTCAGGCGCACGGCACACCCCGCGGTCTGCAGACGCATCGCGAGGTCCTGCCGCTTCCTTGTGGAGTTGTCGAGGCGGATCACATGCCGGCCGTGAATGTCGCTGAAGACCTTCACTTGTCCGAGCTCCACGATGACGGTGCGGTTCTCGTCTCGGCCCATGGCCATGCCCGCCTCGAACAAGACGTTCGGCCGGGGCTGCATCTGCGGGCTGCACTCGGGGTCCCCGGCGTGCGTGAGGCTCTCGTGCAGGTAGGTGACGTCGTCGGGGGTCTGGAGGACGACCACTGCCTGTGCGTTCGAGAACGCCGTGTCCAGGACCTCTCCGATGTACGGGGAGCCCTTGCCCGTCATCTGGATGGCCTCGGACCACTCGATGGGATCGAGGCCCAGCGCTCGCAGAAACTCGAAGAGCCCCTTGCGCGCGAGTTCGTTTCGTCCGTGGATCACGAACACCTTGCGAGGGTCTGCGCCGCCCTCGGCCACTCGGTCTGCCATGTCTTGCTCACCACTCACGGTCGAGGGAGAACTGTCCTCAGCGACGGTAGCGGCAGGCACTGACAACGAGGGGAGCCTGATGCGGGGAGCCGCCTCCGGAGTCGGCTCCCAAACGGCTCCCAAGGTGACCCCAGAAACCACTCAGGGGCCTGACCCGCTCTCGCGGATCAGGCCCCTGACCTGGTGTTTCAGCTGTCGGGGTGGCGGGATTTGAACCCACGACCTCTTCGTCCCGAACGAAGCGCGCTGCCAAGCTGCGCTACACCCCGATCGCCGCCAGTGTCCTGGCGACATCGATTACTTTAGCCCACCCGCGCCCACAGACGAAATCCGGTTTATGTGCGGCTGCGGGCACAGGCGCGCGGTCGCAGCCGCTGGGAGGGGTCGGGCCGGGGTGTGAGTCCTCAGTCCCGGGGGGTCAGCGTCAGCAGGGTGGCCTCGGGCGGGCAGGCGAAGCGGACCGGGGTGTAGCGGTTGGTGCCGCAGCCCGCGGAGACGTGGAGGTAGGCGCGGTGAACACCGGCGTCGTGGGTGGAGAGGCCCTTGACCCGGTCCGTGTCCAGGTCGCAGTTGGTGACCAGGGCCCCGTAGAAGGGGATGCAGAGCTGGCCGCCGTGGGTGTGACCGGCCAGGATCAGGGGGTAACCGTCTGCCGTGAAGGCGTCCAGGGAGCGCAGGTAGGGAGCGTGGACCACGCCGATGGAGAGGTCCGCGCCCGTCTCGGGACCGCCGGCCACCTCCGCGTAGCGGTCGCGCTTGATGTGCGGGTCGTCCAGGCCGGTGAAGGCGATCTCCAGGCCATCGGCCTTGAGGCGGCCGCGGGTGTTGGACAGGCCCAGCCAGCCCGCCTCGTCGAAGGCGTCGCGCATCGGCTCCCACGGGTTGTGGACGACGCCGACCGCGGGGGCGTTCCCGTTCAGACCGTGCTTGCCCTGTGCTTTCTCGAGGAGGTAGCGGGCAGGGTTGCGGAGCTTGGGGCCGTAGTAGTCGTTGGAGCCGAAGACGTACACGCCCGGGAACTGCATCAGCGGACCGAGGGCGTCGAGCAGCTCGGGGACGGCTTCGGGGTCCGAGAGGTTGTCGCCGGTGTTCACGACGAAGTCCGGGCGCAGCCCGGCCAGGGACTGCAGCCAGGCGCGCTTCTTGCGCTGGCCGCTCACCATGTGGATGTCGGAGATCTGGAGTACGCGCAACGGGCGGGCCCCGGACGGGAGCACCGGGATGGCGACCCGGCGCAGGCGGAACGAGCGGGCCTCGAATCCGGCGGCGTAGGCGAGGCCGGCGACGCCGACCGCTGCGCCGACTGCCGTGACTTTCAGGGGTACTCCGTAGCGTGCGCGCATGCGCACATCGTCGCAGACACGGTGCGGGGACAGCGAAACCGGAGGGCGGTGGGCACCCCGTACCTGTCACAATCGGGATATGACCACGCTCAAGTCCAGGCTCAAGGAAGACCTCACCACGGCCATGAAGGCGCGTGACGAGCTTGCCTCGTCCACGCTCCGGCTGACCCTCACTGCCATCGCCAAGGAGGAGGTCAGTGGCAAGACGGCGCGCGAGCTCTCCGACGACGAGGTGCAGAAGGTGATCGCCAAGGAGGCGAAGAAGCGCCGTGAGGCGGCCGAGGCCTTCGCCCAGGGCGGCCGGGCCGAGCAGGCCGAGCGCGAGAAGGCCGAGGGCGAGCTGCTTGATGAGTACCTGCCGAAGCAGCTGAGCGATGACGAGCTGGGCGTGATCGTGGCGTCCGCGGTCGAGGAGGCCAAGGCCGGCGGGGCCGAGGGGCCGCGCGCGATGGGCGCCGTCATGAAGATCGTGAACCCGAAGGTCGCCGGGCGTGCGGACGGCGGCCGGGTGGCTGCCGCGGTGAAGAAGCTCCTCGCGGGCTGAGGCCGCGCGACCGCGTGATGGCCTACGGCCAGGAGTACGCGGCCAGGAACGTATGAGGGCGGGGCGTACCGGATCGGTGTCGATCCGGGACGCCCCGCCCTCATGTGCGCCGCGTACCGGTCAGGGCCCCTGTGCGCCGCCGTTGGTCTGGCCACCGCGTCCGCCGTTGTTCCCGCCGATCAGGTTCGACGGGATGCTGAAGCTGGGGAGCGGGGTCTTGCTGGGCTTCTTGCCTCCGGGGCCGGGCTGGCCCTGGTCCTCCTCGTCTTCGTCGTCTTCCTCCCGTGCGTCCGGGATGTCGACGGTGTTGAAGGAGGGGGCGGCCACTCCGTCCAGGGCGCCCGTCATCGCGTCACGCCAGATCGGTCCGGGAACCTGCCCGCCGTACACCTTCTCCTGGTACACCCCGCCGATGGTGATGTGCTCCATCTCGACCTTCTGGGACGGACTGCCGACCCAGACCGCGCCGGACATGTTCGGTGTGTAGCCGACGAACCAGGCGTTCCTGCGTGAGTCGGTCGTACCGGTCTTGCCCGCGTTGTCGCGGCTCTGGAGGCCGGCCTCCTGGCCCGTACCGGAGTCGACCACGCCGCGCAGCAGGGTGTTGATGGTGTCCGCCGTCGTCTGCGACATGGCCTGCGAGCAGGTGGTCTTCGGTACCGCGAGCGAGTCGCCGTCCGCTGTGTTGACCGACTCGATGGCGATCGGTGTGCAGTACGTACCGCGGTTGGCGAAGGCGGCGTAGGCGCTGGCCATCGTCAGCGGGGACAGACCGTTGGATCCGAGGGTCAGCGTGGAGGGGTTCTGCGGCAGCTTGGTGCCGTCGCCCTGCACCACGCCCAGCTTGTCCGTCATCTTCGAGACCGGGCACATGCCGATGTCCTCGAGCATCTGCACGAAGTAGGTGTTGACGGACTTCGCCATCGCCTCCTTCAGTGCGTACGGGCCCTTCTCCGACTCGCTCTCGTTCTCCAGGTGATACTTCGGAACCTGGTCGTTGACCCACGGCTTTCCGCAGGTCTGCACCGTGTCCGGGTAGTCCATCTCGTACGGGGACGAGTACCTCTGGGTGGCCGGCTTGCCGCCTTCTATGGCCGCGGCGGCGAGGAACGGCTTGAACGTCGAACCCGTCGGGAAGCCGTAGTTGGAGCCGCCCATGCTCTTGTTGACCGAGTAGTTGTACTGGGTCTCGTTGGCTCCGAAGCCGTACGGCTTGGACTGGCCCATTCCCATGATCTTGCCGGTGCCCGGCTGGACCAGGGTCACGGCGGTCGCGACCTTGTCCGACTTGTAGACGTGTTTCTGGATCGAGTTCTGTACCGACTGCTGGGACTGCGGGTCCAGCGTCGTCCGGATGGTCAGACCGCCCTGGTTCCAGACCTTGGCCCGGTCCTCCTTGGTCTTGCCGAAGACCGGATCGGTGAGGAAGACCTGCCGTACGTAGTCGCAGAAGAAGCCGGCGCCGCTGACGGCCGTGATGCAGCCGTTCTTCGGCTTCTGGACCTTCAGCTTGAGCGGGCTGGCCTTCGCCTTGTCGGCCTCGGCCTGCGAGATGTCACCGACATCGGCCATGCGCTGGAGCACGGTGTTGCGACGCCTGGTCGCCTCCGCGGCGTCGTTGACCGGGTCGTAGCGGCTCGGCGACTGTACGAGGCCGGCCAGCATCGCGGCCTCCTCCAGAGTCAGGTCCTTCGCCGACTTGGAGAAGTAGCGCTGGGAAGCGGCCTCGATGCCGTAGGCCTGCTGCCCGAAGAAGGTGATGTTCAGGTAGTTCGTCAGGATCCGCTTCTTGCCGAGCTTCTCCTCGACCTGGATCGCGTACTTCAGCTCCTGGATCTTGCGGCCCATGGTCTGCTGGGTGGCCTGCGCCACCTTGTCCGGGTCGTCGCCGGCCTCTTCGATGAAGACGTTCTTCACGTACTGCTGTGTGAGGGTCGAGGCGCCCTGCGCGGTCCCGCCCGACTGCACATTGCTGTTCAGCGCGCGAAGTATGCCCTTGAGGTCGACCGCTCCGTGCTGGTAGAAGCGGGCGTCCTCGATCGCCACGATCGCCTTCTGCATGTACGGCGAGATGTCCTTCAGCTTGACCACCGTGCGGTCGCGCGAATACACCGAGGCGATCAATCCGCCCTTGCTGTCCAGGATCTTGGTGCGCTGGCTCAGCGGAGGAGTCTCGAGATTGGCCGGGATCTCGTCGAATCCCTCGACCGTCCCCTTGGTCGCGAGGCCCAGCGCGCCGGCGGCCGGGAGCGCGATGCCCGCGAGCACAACTCCGGACAGTGCGGCGACGCCGAGGAACTTGGCGGCCTGCTGGGTCGTCGTCAGGCCCCCGCCCGAGTGCTTCTTTGGCATGGGGGCAGCCTACGTTCTCATTCGCCGGACACGCGTATATGCCTTGGCCTAAGCTGCTCTCAACTGTCACAGCAGTGCCCGCGCGTATCAACCCCCCTGCACAATCCGGCCACACACTCAGGTGTTCCCGAATTCGCCTCCTGTGTCATTGAACGTCCGTTGTGACCCAGGAGAAACCATCCCGCTCACCCCGGGATGTTTATGTATGCCCACACCTCACTCCCCTGGGTGATCTGTCGCATACGCATAGTCCGTTCGGGCCATTCAAGATTGGGCCCGAAGGGGGTGTTGTGCTGTGGCTGCCTTCCGTAACGTCCTCAACTGGCAGCGGTGAATATGCCGCTACCGCCGTGGGGGAGCCTCGATTCGGGAGAGGACGGCGCCGTGATGGGCTGGGTAACCGACTGGAGTGCGCAGGCAGCCTGCCGCACTACCGATCCGGATGAACTGTTCGTACAAGGGGCAGCGCAGAACAGGGCCAAGGCGGTGTGCACCGGATGTCCGGTGCGGACCGAGTGCCTGGCCGACGCGCTGGACAATCGCGTCGAATTCGGCGTGTGGGGTGGCATGACGGAGCGGGAACGCCGAGCGCTGCTGCGCAGGAGGCCGACCGTCACGTCCTGGCGGCGGCTGTTGGAAACAGCGCGCAGCGAGTACGAGCAGTCCGCGGGCATCCTGCCCGCGGCGATCGGACTGGACGAAGAACTGCACGAGAGGTACGCCGCAGTGGGATAGACCGGACAGGCGGCTACGCAACTCCGGCCGAGGAGGAACCGGTCGCGAGTCGGTCGCCGATGGCCCGAAGCCCCGTGAGGTCGTGTACGTCACCGGGCAGTGCGGCCACGTGGATCACGGCCACCTCGGGGTGCAGTGCGATGAAGCGGTCGCGTGTGTGCTGTTCGCGCGCGACCACCTGCATCCGTTCCGCGTGCAGCCGCAACAGACCTGCGGTCAGCTGATCGACGGAAGCGGACGCCGGTACGGAAGCGGTGGCTTGAGCGGCCTCGGTGCTGGTTCCGGTCGTGGTATCGAGAGCGGGGTCAGGATCGGGTTCGAGGTCTTCGACGTCCTTGTCGTCGGAAGAGGCAGGGGCGGAAGAGGCAGAACAGGAATCGGCCTCGACAACGGTTCCGGGAGAGGCGACCGGGCAGTCGGCCGGTTCACGAAGTCCAGCCTTCCCGGTCGTCTGATCCACAATGCCGACCCCGTCAAGATTTTCTGCGGCCGCGAGTGCCTGCTCGGCGGAGAGCCGGGCGGCGTCGCTGCCGTGGACCCGGTTGAGCACCAGGCCGGCCAGCGGCATCTGCTCCGCGGCCAGGCGTTCCACGAAGTACGCCGCCTCGCGCAGTGCGTCCCGCTCCGGTGTCGCGACGACGAGGAACGCCGTACCGGGCGCCTGCAGCAGTTTGTACGTGGCGTCGGCCCGGGTGCGGAAGCCGCCGAACATCGTGTCCATCGCCGCCACGAAGGTCTGTACGTCGCGCAGGAACTGCCCACCGAGCAGCTTGCCGAGGGTGCCGGTCATCATCGACATTCCCACGTTCAGGAATTTCATCCCCGCACGGCCGCCCATCTTCGCCGGGGCCATCAGCAGCTTGATGAACTTTCCGTCCAGGAACGAACCGAGCCGCTTCGGCGCATCCAGGAAGTCCAGCGCGGAGCGCGAGGGCGGGGTGTCGACGATGATCAGGTCCCACTCGTTGCGCGCCCGCAACTGGCCCAGCTTCTCCATCGCCATGTACTCCTGCGTGCCCGCGAAACCGGCCGACAGGGACTGGTAGAAGGGGTTCTCCAGGATCGCGCGGGCCCGCTCGCCGTCCGCGTGTGCCTCGACGATCTCGTCGAAGGTCCGCTTCATGTCGAGCATCATGGCGTGCAGTTCGCCGGTGTCCCCGCCTTCGATGCCCGGCACCCGGCGCGGGATGTTGTCCAGCGAGTCGATGCCCATGGACTGGGCGAGCCGGCGGGCCGGGTCGATGGTGAGGACGACGACCTTGCGGCCGCGTTCGGCCGCCCGTACGCCCAGCGCCGCAGCGGTCGTGGTCTTGCCCACCCCGCCCGAACCGCAGCACACGACGATCCGGATGGCGGGATCGTCCAGCAGCGCGTCGGTGTCCAGCGCGGGTGCGGAGGCGGGGGCGGTGGCCGCGTCCGCCGCATCCGTGTCGTGCGTCATGTACCCACCCCTTGTTCCGCCCCTTGGTCCGCCCCTTCGCCCACCCCGTTGCCCACGCCCTGCTTGCGGAGCTCGGTCGCCAGGTCGTAGAGCCCGTCCGGGGTCATGCCCTCGCCGATCAAGGGGAGTTCGTACCCCGGCAGCTCCAGGCCCGCGAGCACCTCGCGCTGCGCGCGCTCCAGCTCGACCCGCTGGGCGTGCTCGGCGGCCTGTTCGACCAGGGGGCGTACGAGCGCCGCGGAACCGGTCACACCCGCCCGGGTGAGCGCCTTGGCGATCTCGTTGCGGCGCCCGCGCGCGGCGGTGCGCAGCGTGTCCTCGTCCAGCAGATGAGGCCGCACCATGTTCACGATGACACGGCCGACCGGCAGTTCGGCGGCCCGCAGCTCCGCGATCCCGTCCGCGGTCTCCTGGACCGGCATCTCCTCCAGCAGCGTCACCAGATGGACCGCGGTCCCGGGGGACTTCAGCACCTTCATCACGGACTGTGCCTGATGGTGTATCGGGCCGATCCTGGCCAGCCCCGCCACTTCGTCGTTCACGTTCAGGAAGCGGGTGATGCGCCCGGTGGGCGGCGCGTCCATGACCACGTAGTCGTAGACGTACCGGTTCTGCTTGTCGGTGCGGCGTACGGCTTCGCAGGCCTTGCCGGTCAGCAGCACGTCACGCACACCGGGTGCGATCGTGGTGGCGAAGTCGATCGCGCCCAGCTTCTTGAGCGCCCGGCCCGCGCTGCCGAGCTTGTAGAACATCTGGAGGTAGTCGAGGAGAGCACGCTCGGCATCGATCGCGAGGGCGTACACCTCGCCGCCGCCCGGGGCGACGGCGATCTTGCGCTCCTCGTACGGAAGGGGCTCCGTCCCGAAGACCTGCGCGATGCCCTGCCTGCCCTCGACCTCCACGAGGAGGGTGCGCCTGCCCTCGGTCGCGAGGGCGAGCGCGAGGGCGGCGGCGACCGTGGTCTTACCGGTACCACCCTTGCCGCTGACGACCTGGAACCTGCTCACGTATTCGAGCCTAACCAGTCGGGCCGCAGGCTACGCACGAGGCTGCGCGTGCCAGGCATTACAGTCGGGCCATGACCAAGTGGGAATACGCGACCGTGCCCCTTCTCGTGCACGCGACCAAGCAGATTCTGGACACCTGGGGCGAGGACGGCTGGGAGCTGGTCCAGGTCGTCCCCGGCCCGAACAACCCCGAGCAGCTCGTGGCCTACCTCAAGCGGGAGAAGGCGTAGTGGCGGGGGCCGTCGAGGCGAAGCTCGCGGAGCTCGGGCTGACGCTGCCGGACGTCGTGCCGCCTCTGGCCTCGTACCAGCCTGCCGTGCAGTCAGGTGTGTACGTCCACACCTCCGGCCAGCTCCCGATGGTCGACGGCAAGCTCGCGGTCACCGGCAAGGTCGGTGCGGAGGTCACGCCCGAGGAGGCCAAGGAGCTGGCGAAGACCTGCGCGCTCAACGCGCTGGCCGCGGTGAAGTCCGTCGCGGGCGACCTGGACCGGATCGCACGCGTCGTGAAGGTCGTGGGCTTCGTCGCCTCGGCAACCGACTTCACCGGGCAGCCCGCCGTGATCAACGGCGCCAGTGAGCTGCTGGGCGCGGTCCTCGGCGACAAGGGCGTGCACGCGCGCAGCGCGGTGGGCGTCGCGGTGCTTCCGCTGGACGCGCCGGTGGAGGTCGAGGTCCAGGTCGAGCTGACCGGAGCCTGAGCCACGGGCACGCTGCGCCCGTGCGGCAACCGCTGCCGATTCCCTGGTCCCGTCCGGTCGTCACGACCGGACGGGACCACCGGTGGAAGGGGCCTGTAAGGATCAACGTGCCTCGCGA
>NZ_JBFAWU010000031.1:0-74535 GCF_040680455.1 Streptomyces sp. NPDC052052
GATCGTGCCCGAGGCGAGGATCGCGACCGCGCACGGCCAGATGTCCGAACAGGCCCTGGAACAGGTGGTGGTGGACTTCTGGGAGAAGAAGTTCGCGGACCGGGGCCGCACGGCGTGGGAGGGGGAACAGCCCCCTGTGTCAGTTCGTCTGGACGACCACCGTCTTCGCCGCCTTGTCCTGGAGGGCCTGTCGGTACGGCTTGTCCGTGAACATGAGCACGATGTTGATCAGCCACCACAGGCAGGGGCAGCACAGCAGGGCCGGCAGCCACAGCACCACGGCCCGCAGGAACGACGTACCCGTGTCCGGCACCCGGCCGTCGTTGAGCATCGCGACCCGAAGCTTCATCAGTCGCTTGCCGAGCGTCCGGCCGTCCTTGTGCGTGAAGTACGTGTCGTATCCGACGTAGAGCACCAGAGCGATCAGCGACCAGAGCAACTGGTGTCCGCTGTAGGTCTGACTGACGACATTGCTGTCGTTGCCGTTCATCTCGACCGCCCCGCCCCAGGGCAACGAGATCAGATACAGCGGAATCGAGATGATCAGGAAGTCGATCAGCCGGGCCAGGATCCGCTTGCCCGGTTCGCCCAGCGGCGGCATGCCGGCCAGGGGATCCGCGCCCCCGTACGGACCTCCGCCACCGTAGGGGCCGGGCTCGTACGGGGGCGGAGGCGGCGCACTGTCGTAGGGCGAACCCGAGGGCTGCCCCTGCGGTGTTTCCTGCCCCCCGGGCCCCTGCGGCTGCTGAGGCCCCTGCGGCTGCTCAGGCCCCTGAGACCCTTGAGCCCCTTGAGCGCCCTGTGTTCCTCCCGGCTCCTGCGGCCTCTTGAGGAACGGGTCGTCCTCGGGCGGCTGACCGGACGTCGGCTGATCGTTACTCATGGGGGCAGTGCACCCCGGTTCGCGGTAACCCGCAACGGCTGAGGTGCGTTCGGGGGAACGGCCTGTGTCTCCGGGCCCCTCCCCCCGATGAGTCGTCAGCCGGTGGAGTGGGTGCCCTCGAGCCCTCGCACGACGGTCAGTCCGCCACGAAGGTGTGCGCCGCCTTGTCGTGCCAGCACTGGCGCCACGGCCGGTCGAACACGCACCAGAGCACATCGACCACCCCGATCAGGAGGATGCCCAGGACGCCGTGGACCAACCAGCGACGGAGCGCGGCACCGAAGGGCGGGAACTCATGGGATTCGATGTCCCGTACGTGGAGTCCGCAGAGCTTCTTGCCGAGCGTGCGGCCCCATGTGACGGTCGGCAGCGTCTCCAGCAGGACCCCGAGCACGAGGAACGCGCCGAGTACCCCGCCGAGGAGCCCGGCCGTGGTGGAGTCGATCAGCCAGACGGTCACCGTCTCGCCGGACAGCTTCGCCGCACTGATCTTCTCGTCGATGTGGTCCACCGCCCGCGAGACGAGCGGAAAACTGATCGCGCCGACGAGCGCGCCCAGCACCACCGTGTCGACCAGCCGCGCCACCAGCCGCTTGCCGAGTCCGGCGGGCCGGGCCGATGCCTGGGCCTGCGCGAGCTGCTGAAAGGGATCGTTGACCGGAGGCTTCCAGGGCACGACGGGCTGGTCCGGCTGTCCGCCCTGCACGCCGAGCTGTGCGTGCTGTGCGTGGGGCTGCTGCTGCCCCTGGAACGGGAGAGAGGGCTGGGGCTGCGGCTGCTGCTGCTGCGCAAGGACCGCCTGATCGGGCTGCGTGAGCGGGTGGGCCTGCTGTGCCCAGGGCGCGGTACCGCTGCCGGGGGTGGGCGGACCGTTGAACGCGGCAGGGGCCGGGGCGGAAGGCCGGCTGCGGTTGTCCCGGCCCACGGCCCGGATCGTGACCGTGCCCTCGGTGGACGGTCCGGCGGCTTCGCCCCCGCGGCCCGGACGGTCCGCCCGGAGCGCGACGGTGTTCTCGGGAACCTGGCCGCCCCGGTCGCCCGCACCCGGCAGCCCACGGCCCGTCAGGTCCGCGGAGGCGGGCCGACGCGGGTCCACGGGCGCACGGTCGGCAGGTTCGCGGACGGCGGGCACACGGTCCACGAGCGCGCGGTCGGCGGGTTCGCGGACGGACGGCACGCGGTCGGCCGGAACCCGGTCGGCCGGAACTCCGGGCTGGGGCCCGTCCGCGGGCGTGCGCGGATCACCGACAGAACCCGTTCCGGTACCGGCCCCCGGTCCGGGTCCCTGTTCCGACGATTGGTCAGGCCCGCCCGGTCCGTCGGCCTCCCCGGTCCCACCCCAGGAGACCCGTCGGTCGAGGTCGCCGCCGAAGCCGGTCTGACGGGAGGCATCGGCCTGCCAGGCGGTGGCCGGTTCGGGGCGGTCGTCCGCGCTCGGCCGCCCGTCGAGGAAGACCGGACCGGTCTCCTCCACCGGATCCGGCACTGACGGCTGCGGCTGCGATTCGGCCGTCGCCCCGGATGGCGTCGCGGGCATCGCATCGTCCTGCTGAGGGGCGGGCCGACTGGTGCCGGGCACCCACGAGGCGCCGTTCCAGTACCGGACGTATCCGGGGATGGACGGGTCGGGGTAGTACCCCTCGCGGGGGCTTTCGTCACCGGGTGCCGGGGTTGGGGCGCTCATCACCGTGGTCCCGTATCTCTTCGAGGCCTCAATACATCGGATACAACGGGTCCACATCTATCAGACACCCACGTATCCCCGGGCCGCTCCAAGGGTTTGGGCCACTTTCCGGGCACGCAGAAATTTTTTTTTCAGAAGTCGCGTCATAGTCGGCGGCCAGTGCGCTCTCTCCCTGTGCAGGCCGGTCGAGGGACCGGTCCACCGGCACCGAAAGGACGCACTCATGGACACCGTCGTGGAACGCGAGCTGGAGCTCAAGCTGGTCCTGTCCCCCGAGCGCAGCATCCCCGTCCCCGCCCGGCTGAGCTACCTCGTGGACGACCCGTACGCCGTGCACATCACCTTCCACATCGGCTCCGAGCACCCCGTGCACTGGATGTTCGCCCGCGATCTGCTGATCGAGGGTGTGTTCCGGGCGTGCGGGCAGGGGGACGTGCGGATCTGGCCGTCCCGGGCCGAGGGGCAGAGCGTCATCTTCGTGGCGCTGACGTCGCCCGACGGCAACGCCCTTCTGCAGGTGCCGTCCGCCGCGGTGGCCACCTGGGTGGAGCGGACTCTGCGACTGGTCCCGCCGGGGACGGAGGCCGAGCGGCTCGGCATCGACGAAGCCCTCGACGAGCTGCTCACGCCGCTGCCGACCGACGACGTGCTGCTGAGCGACCCGTGGGCGCCGGACGATTCGGACGGTGCCGCGTGAGCGCACGCGGCACCGTCCGGGCGCCGGACCTCACCCGGGCACGGGGCCGCGGACCGAAGCCGCGTCCCGGACCGAGGCCGCGCCCCGCCCTGACCCCACGTCCCGGTCGGATACCCGGGCCGTCAGAACACCTTGCCCGGATTGAGCAGCCCCAGCGGGTCGAAGACCGCCTTGATACCCCGGTGCAGTTCGACGCTCACCTCACCGAGTTCGCGCGCGAGCCACTCCTTCTTCAGGACGCCGACCCCGTGCTCACCGGTGATCGTGCCGCCGAGTTCCAGGCCGAGCGCCATGATCTCGTCGAAGGATTCCCGGGCCCGCCGGGACTCGTCGGCGTCGGTGTGGTCGAAGCAGACGACGGGGTGGGTGTTGCCGTCGCCCGCGTGCGCGCAGACGCCGATGGTGAGGTCGTACTTCTCGGCGATGGCGGCCGTGCCCGCGAGCATCGCGCCGAGCCGCGACCGCGGTACGCAGACGTCGTCGATCATCGTGGCGGACTTGACCGCCTCCAGCGCGGTGAGCGACATCCGCCGGGCCTGGAGCAGCAGGTCGGACTCCGCGGCGTCCGCGGCGGGCACCACCTCGGCGGCACCGGCCTCGGTGCACAGCTCGGCCACGGCGGCGAGGTCGGCCGACGGGTCCGGGGTGTCGAAGGCCGCGAGCAGGAGCGCCTCCGTCGTGTCGGGGAGACCCATCCGGGCCATCCTGTTGACGGCATGGATCGTTGTACGGTCCATCAGTTCGAGGAGTGACGGGGTGTGACCACGCTCCATGATCCGGCAGATCGCCTCGCAGGCGGCGTCCGCGCTCGGGAACTCGGCGGCCAGGACGCGTTGTCGCGGCGGCCGGGGCTTCAGTGCCAGCACGGCCTTGACGACGACGCCGAGACTGCCCTCCGAGCCGACGAAGAGCCGGGTGAGGTCGTAACCGGCGACGCCCTTTGCGGTGCGGCGGCCGGTGGTGAGCAGTCGCCCGTCGGCGAGGACGACGTCCAGTCCGCGTACGTATTCGGCGGTGACCCCGTACTTCACGCAGCACAGACCGCCGGACGCGGTGCCGATGTTGCCGCCGATGGTGCACATCTCCCAGCTGGACGGGTCCGGCGGGTAGCAGAGGCCGTACTCGTCGACCGCGCGGGACAGCACCGCGTTGATGACGCCGGGCTCGACGACGGCGATCCGGTCGACCGGGTCGATCTCCAGGATCCGGTCCATCTTCACCAGGGACAGCACGATGCAGCCGTCCGAGGCGTTGGCCGCGCCCGAGAGACCGGTGCGGGCCCCCTGCGGGACGACCGGGACGCGCAGGGCCGTGGCGGTGCGCATGATGTGCTGGACCTGCTCGGCCGTACGCGGGAGCACGACGACGGCCGGCGTTCCCGCCTCGCAGAAACTCGCCATGTCGTGGGTGTAGGAGGTGGTGATGTCCGGATCGGTGATGAGGGCCTCGGCGGGCAGACCCGCACGCAGTTGTTCCAGAAGACGGTGTTCCAGAAGACCGGTCATGATCCAAGCGTGGCAGCCGGATCCATTGGTGTGAACCCGTCTGCCGCACCCTCCACAAGGCGCGGTGTGCTCTTCATACTGACGCAGAGTGATCGGCATGGATGTCACGCCGCAGCAGCCCCCAGAGCCCCCCGCACCGCCGCAGCCTCCCCTGGATCCCTCGGGCGCCGAACTCGCGCCGCCGGCTCAGGCTCCGCTTCCGCTGGACCTTCCACCCGTCTCGCTGCGTACGACGCTGCGCCGGGCGGCCATGGGGGTGGTGGCCGGTGCGGTGCTGGTGACAGGCGCGGTGGTCGCGGTGCCGGACGACGAGGAGAAGCCCGTGCCGCCGCCCGCGCCGGGACCCGTCTCACGGGCCCTGGAGGCGAGGGCCCTGGGTTCACCCGCGTCGCTCTCCGATCTGACGGCGCTGATCGGGGACCGGCAGGAGTGGGTGGGTACGCATCCGTCCGACGCGCGCTCGTGGGCGTTACTCGGTTCGGCCTTCGTCGAGTGGGGACAGCGTTCCGCGGACGCGTCGTACTACGGCCGGGCCGAACAGGCGTTGAAACGCTCGCTGGAGGTCGAACCGGGCGAGCGCGGGAACACGGCGGCCTGGGTGGGACTCGCGGTACTCGCCAATGCCCGGCACGACTTCGGCACGGCGAAGAAGTGGGGCGAGCGGGTACGGGCGCGGCAGCCCGGGCAGTGGGACGTGTATCCGGCGCTGATCGACGCGTACGACGGCCTCGGTGACCGCCGGTCGGCGAACGCGGCGGTGGAGAGGCTCGCCGCGCTGCACTCCGGCGCCCCGGCGCTCGTCCGGTCGGCGCTGCGGTACCGGGACGGCGGTCGGCAGCAGGAGGCACTGGCCGATGCGCACAAAGCGCTGGACCGGGCGACCACCCCGACGCAAGCGACGGAGTGCCGGTACCTGCTGGGCGAGCTGGCGTGGGACCGGGGCGAGCCCGAAGAGGCGGTGACCCAGTACGACCTGGCGCTGCGGGACGACCCCGCGCACCATCCGTCGCTCGCGGGCCGGGCCAGGGCGCTGGTCGCGCTCGGCCGCACGGACGAGGCGCAGCGCGACTACAAGGCGGCGCTGGCCGGTCTTCCGCGCCCGGTGTACATGCTGGAGCTGGGCGAGTGGTACGAGTCGCTGGGCCGGGAGGCGGACGCGCGGAGCCAGTACGCGCAGTTCCGCGAGGCGCTGGGGCGTGAGGCCGCCCAGGGTGTGGACGACGCGGCGTTGCGCGGCCGCTTCGAGGCCGATCACGGCGACCCGGCCACCGCGGTGGAGCTGCTGAAGGTCGAGTGGTCCCGGTCGCACCGCAGCGCGGCGGTGGCGGACGCGCTGGGCTGGGCACTGCACCGCGCGGGCGACTCGGCCTCCGCGGTGGCCTATGCGAAGCAGGCGGTCTCGGTGGATGGGCACAACGCCTGGTACACGGCTCACCTGGGCGCGATCCAGCAGGCGTTGGCGGACTACGGTCCGGCGCGCCGGAACCTGCAGGAGGCCCTGCGCGTCAATCCGCACTTCTCGCCGCTGGAGGGCCCGGCAGCGCAGCGGGCCCTCCGGGCGTTGGGCGGCCCGGCGGAGGACGACGGGTAGGGCTGTCCCGTCATCCCCGGTGGATGAGCGCGCGGCGTCAGATGCGGTGCATCGCAAGGCGGAGGGTCGTCCTCATACCGGGTCGTATGCGGACGAGTCCGACAACGCTGCGAGGTGCCGTAGCTGTCGTCGGGCGCCCGCCGGGGATTACGGGACAGCCCTTGGGCGCGCCGGGCCCGGCCGGATCCTCCGTAGCGGACTGGACCATGCGGGTCAGCCCGCCGTGAACCCCATGACTTCGCTCTCGCTCGCCACCCACAGCCGGCTTCCCGACGTCACCGCACTGAACGGCTGCGCCACCGTGTCCACCGTGTAGGGGAGCTTCCAGACCCGCTTGCCGCCGTCGAGTGCGTAACCGTGCACGCCCGAGGCGGAGCCGCCGTTGAGTCCGAGGAGGACCAGTCCCGCGAAGGTGCCCAGGACGGCGTACAGGCCCTTGCCCAGGTCGGGGGTGTGCCAGTGGCGGGTGCCGGAGACGAGGTCGTAGGAGGTGAGTGGGCCGTGGGCCGCGGTGGTGTCGATGCCGACCGAGGGCTCGGGGACGGTGAAGAGGGTCGCGCCCAGGGGCGTGAGTTGCTGCCGGGCCTCGGGGCTCTGTTTCCATCGGGTGCTGCCGTCGGAGGTGTCGAGGGCGGCGAAGGCGCCGCTCGCGAGGCTGCGTGGGAAGAGCGCGGTGCGTCCGTCGGGGCTGAGTTGTGCGGTCGCGGTGAGCGAGACGTTCTGGATGGCCTCGCCCGGGTCCAGGCCGGTGGGGGCCGTCCACAGCGCCCGGCCGTCGGACAGGCGCAGGCCGACCAGCCGGGCCGTGTCCGCGCGCAGGGTGAGCGCCAGTCGGGTGCCGGGGTTCGGGCCGAGGCCGTAGACGGCGGGGGCGTAGGTCCACGCCTGGTCACCGGTGCGGGCGTCCAGCGCACGAATCGTACGGGTGTTGTCCGTGCCCCCCGCCTCCCGTGCCACGCACAGCAGGATGTCGCCCCGTGGATGGACGACGGTGCGCACTGCCGCGTCCTGCCAGCGGACCGTGCCCGAGGAGTCCAGGGCGTACAGCCGGCCGGTCTGCTCGGAGGTGACGTACACCCAGCCACGCGAGCCGGGGTAGGCGGTCAGATCGCCGGCGTCGGGCTGGGGGTCATCGGGTGGGGCGAAGTGCCAGCGTTCCTTGCCGGTCGTCAACTCGCGTGCGTGCAGTGCCCCGTCGATCTCGATGACGTACAGGGTGTCACCGGATGTCGCGGTGCCCGCGTCACCGTACGGCGCGCTCTGCCAGACCGTCCTGCCGGAGTCCGGGTCGAGCAGGGCCGCCCCCGCGCCGTTCTTGCCGGTGGCGAGCAGCCGTCCCCCGGCCACCTTCCGCACCTGGGTGAATCCGTCGGGGAGCGCCCTGCTCCACAGGTGGCGGGGTGCCGGAGGTGTGGCGTCCGGGCCCTGGCGCACCAGGTACCAGCCGCCGCCGGCCAGGGCCGCCGCCAGCGTGCCGCCCGCCGCGGCGAGAACCCGGCGCCGCCCCCACGGGGCGGTCACGCCGTGGGCGGCCAGGTCCGTTCGCACGTTCTCCTCGCGGCGGCGCACCTCCCGTTCCACGTCCTGCGGTAGCCAGCCCGCACCGGGCAGGTGCGGGGCCCCGAACAGCCTGTCCAGGTCCGCCACCTGGGGCCGCTGCCGCGGGTCCTTCGCGAGACAGGCGGCGAGCGCGGGGCGCAGTCCCGCGGGAACGGCGGACAGGTCGGGTTCCTCGTGGACGGTTCGGTACAGGAGGATGTGCAGCCCGCTCGCTCCGAAGGCTCCCCGGCCGCAGGCGGCGAAGACCAGGGTGGCGCCGAGCGCGAAGATGTCGCCCGCCGCCGTGGCACCACGACCGGCGATCTGCTCGGGCGGCACATAACCCGCGGTGCCCAGGACCTGACCGGTCTGGGTGAGCCGCTCGCCGTCCACCGCGCGAGCGATCCCGAAGTCGATCACCCGTGGGCCGTCCTCGGTGAGCAGGATGTTCGACGGCTTCAGGTCGCGGTGCACCAGCCCGGCCGCGTGGATGGCGGCCAGTGCCTCCGCGAGCCCGGCGGCGAGCCTGCGGACCGTCTCCTCCGGCATCGGCCCATGGGTGCTCACCGCCTCGGTCAGGGACGGTGCGGGCAGATACGCGGTCGCCAGCCAGGGCTGGGGCCCGTCCGGGTCGGCGGCCAGCACCGGCGCGGTGAACGCGCCGCTGACCTTCAGCGCCGCCTCGGCCTCGGCCCTGAACCGCTCGCGGAAGCGCGGATCCTGGACGTAGCTGTCCCGTACGACCTTGACGGCCACCGGCCGTCCGGCCCGGGTCGTCGCGAGGTACACCTTTCCCATGCCGCCCGAGCCGAGCAGCCGCACCACGCTGAACGGGCCCACCGTCGAGGGGAGTCCGGTATCGCCCTCGGGCGGTGCGGTCACGTTCCCGCCGCCGCCCGGTAGACCCGGACCCGCTCGCCGCCGGCGAGGAACACCAGGTCGTCCTGGACCGCGACGGCCCAGATGTCGGTCCCCCTGGCCGCCGGGCTGCCGATTCCGGAGGAGGCTGACGGGGAGGGGGCCGCGGAGGCGGCGGCGGAGGCGGAGGCGGAGCCGGCCTTCTCCCGCAGCGCCCACAGCTGTGTGCCGTCCGAGGTGCGCAGGACCAGCGCCCCGGCCGGGCCGTCCGTGCTCGCGCCGCGCGTCGCGGTGTACGAGAGGGGCGTGAACAGCACCGCGGTGACGTCCTTGGAGGCGGCCAGCGTGGGACCGGACCCCATCCCCGGTGACAGCGTCACCGGACTGGTGATGCTCCAGCGCACTTTCCCGGTACGGAGTTCGACGGCGTGGACCTGGGTGAGGTCGTTGGTGAGCACCAGGTCCCCGACGACGGACGGCTTCGTGGCCGCGGTCATCGGAACGGACCAGCGCCGGGTCCCGGTCTTCGCGTCGTACGCCGCGAGCCCGCCCTTGACGTTCACCGTGAGAAGCAGGTCACCGGCGGCGGCGAGCGAGGAGGTGAGTTGTCCGCCCGCGGACTGCATGTACGCCGGCAGGTTGCTGTCCGGGTCGGCGGGCACCTTCATGGACCAACGGGACTTCCCGCTCGCCGCGTTCAGCGCGTGGATGGTCAGGCCGGCGTCCGTGTCCTCGGTGTAGTAGAAGCCGTAGCCGTCGGCGGCGTAGCGAATGCCGTACAGCGAGGAGGAGGTGACGGGCCGCCGCCAGAGGATGCGTCCGCTTTTCACGTCCACGGCGATGACGTACTGCGCGGAGCTGTAGCCCGGGGTTGCGCTCGGCGAGGCCGGGTTGAAGCCGCCCGACAGGGTCCGGGACAGGCAGTAGGCGCTGCTCCCGTGCGTCGCGAGCAGGGAGACCAGGGATTCCGAGGCCCCCAGGGCGGCCTTCGATTTCACCCGCGCGGTGGCCGGGTCGACGATCGAGAGGAAGTACCGTCCGGCGGAGCCGAGGGCGGTACTCATGCTCGAGACCAGGATGCCGCCCTCGACCGGGCCGAGGACCCATCCGCCAACCCCGATGGGATCCTTCCCCGGGGCGGACCCGCCCTGTGACGGGAGCGAGCCATGCTGCCAGCGGACCGTGCCGTCGGCGGTGGCGAGTGCGGCGGCGGCGTAACCGCCTTCGTGCAACAGCAGGGTCTGCCCGTAGCTGTACAGCAGGGGCATGGTGATCGTGAGCGGCGGCGCTTTTGACCACAGCGGCCTCGGCGGGTCGGTCAGCTTGACGGTGCGGACGTCGCTGCCCAGCGGCTTCCCGTCCCCCTTGGCCTTCGGGGTGCCGTCGGAGCCGCCCGTGAGGTACGCCGCCAGTCCCGAGCCCGCCGCCACGACGCCCAACGCGGCGAGCGAACCGATGAGCAGCTTGCGGCGGCCCGGGTTCGCGACGACCGTGTCGCCGGGCGGCCTCGCGGGCGGCGGCGGTGCCACCGCGAGTAACTCGGCCTCCTGGGACCTGCGCGCCCACTCCGCGCGCAGTGCCGGAACGTGCAGGTGGGCCGGGTCGGCCGGCGCGAGCCCGGCCAGGATCTCGGCCAGTCCCGGCCGCCGCGAAGGCGACTTGTCCAGGCAGCGCGTCAGCAGCCCGTGCAGGGCGCCCGGGACCCCGTGCAGATCGGGCTCGGCGGTCATGATCCGGTGCAGTGAGCTCTCGCCACCCGGTCCGAACGGCCCCTCCCCGCAGGCCGCGTAGACCAGCACACCGGCGAGCGCGAAGACGTCCGCCGCCGGCCCCGTGTCATGGGAGGAGACGATCTGCTCGGGCGCCATGAAGGCGGGGGAACCGATCGCGGTTCCGGTGCCGGTCACCCGGGTCTCGCCCGACTCCAGTGCCCGGCTGATCCCGAAGTCGATCACCAGGGGGCCGTCCGGGGCGAGCAGCACGTTGCCCGGTTTGACGTCGCGGTGCACCACGCCCGCGGCATGGATGACCTGGAGCGCCTCCGCGAGCGCGGTGCCCAGTGCCCGCAGCGCCGGCTCCTGGAAGCTCCCGCACAGCCGGACGGCCTGGTCGAGGGTGGGAGCGGGCATGTACGAGGTCGCGATCCAGGGCCGCGGCCCTTCGGTGTCGGCGTCCACCACCGGAACCGTGTACACCCCGCTCACCCGCCGGGCCGCGGCCACCTCCCGCCGGAACCGGCTGCGGAAGGCCGGATCGTCCGCGTACTCCTCGCGCACCTGCTTGACCGCGACCAGTCGGCCCGATGTCGTCCGGCACAGCGACACCACCCCCATGCCGCCACCACCGAGCTCCCGCATCACCACGTACGGGCCGATGGTGGCCGGCAGGACAGCTGTCGGGTCTGTCCCGCCCGACAGCGGGACGGTCGCGTCCTCCGCACCCGGCACCCCCGCACCGCCACCTGGCTGCTGCGCTGTCATCCTCGACTCCCCCGTGGATCTCATGGCCGCACTACGGACCCGGACGCCCAGCCTTCCGCACCCGGTTCCGGACGCAACGGTCTCCCCCGGACCGGCCGAAATCCTTTACAAGCCGCACCCAGGGGGTTCGACGAGGGCCCCGTTCCCACGCGTGACAGCGGGACCCCGGGCTGCTGCCGGGGTCCCGCTGTCACGTGTGGCCGGGCGGGCGAGCGCCCGCTGGGTTCTCAGAGGTTGCCGCGCTTGGCCTGCTCGCGCTCGATCGCCTCGAACAGGGCCTTGAAGTTGCCCTTGCCGAAGCCCATGGAGCCATGGCGCTCGATCATCTCGAAGAAGACCGTGGGACGGTCCTGGACCGGCTTGGTGAAGATCTGCAGGAGGTAGCCGTCCTCGTCGCGGTCGACGAGGATCTTCAGCTCGCGCAGGGTCTCCACGGGTACGCGGGTCTCGCCCGCCCACTCGCCGAGGGTGTCGTAGTACGAGTCGGGGGTGTCCAGGAACTGGACGCCGGCCGCCCGCATCGCGCGCACCGAGGCGACGATGTCGTTCGTCGCGAGGGCGATGTGCTGGACGCCCGCGCCGCCGTAGAACTCCAGGTACTCGTCGATCTGGGACTTCTTCTTGGCGACGGCCGGCTCGTTGATCGGGAACTTGACCTTGAGCGTGCCGTCGGCGACGACCTTCGACATGAGGGCGGAGTACTCGGTGGCGATGTCGTCGCCCACGAACTCCTTCATGTTGGTGAAGCCCATGACCTTGTTGTAAAAGGCGACCCATTCGTCCATCCGGCCCAGTTCCACGTTGCCGACGCAGTGGTCGACGGCCTGGAAGAACCGCTTGGCGGGCGGCTCGACGATCGGGGAGGCGGCCACGAAGCCGGGCAGGTACGGGCCGTCGTAACCGGTGCGCTCCACCAGGGTGTGGCGGGTCTTGCCGTAGGTGGCGATGGCGGCCAGGACGACCGTGCCGTGTTCGTCCTTGACCTCGTGCGGCTCGGTGAGGCCGAGGGCGCCGTGCTCGACCGCGTACGCATAGGCCGCTCGGGCGTCCGGGACCTCGATGGCCAGGTCGACGACACCGTCGCCGTGCTCGGCGACATGGTCGGCGAGGAAGCGTCCGTGGTCGGTGGACGCCTTGATGACGGAGGTGAAGACGAAACGGGCGGAGCCGTTGGTCAGGACGTAACTCGCCGTTTCACGGCTGCCGTTCTCCGGTCCGGAGTAGGCGACCAGCTTCATGCCGAAGGCCGTCGAGTAGTAGTGCGCGGCCTGCTTGGCATTGCCGACGGCGAAGACGACCGCGTCCATTCCCTTGACCGGGAAGGGGTCGGCCTGCCGGGCTGTGTCGGGGGTGGTGTGCAGAGTCTCCAGGATCTCAGTCATGCTCGAAGACTCTCGCCGCTCCGCAAGGTGCGCAATAGTTTGTTGTTTCGCTGGGCAATCTGCCCAGTCGACGGCCATGATGACCGGGCTATCTGTACATGATGACCATCACAGTGATCCACGGAGGCACTCATGGCGATCGACCGTCTGGACGGGCGGCTCATCGTGCTGCTGGCCCAGGAACCGCGTATCGGTGTCCTGGAGGCGTCACGCCGGCTCGGTGTGGCACGCGGAACGGTGCAAGCGCGACTGGACCGGCTTCAGTCGAATGGAGTCATTCGCGACTTCGGCCCCACCGTCGATCCGGCGGCCCTCGGCTACCCCGTCACCGCGTTCGCGACGCTGGAGATCAAACAGGGTCAAGGCGCCGACGTACGGGCCCACTTGGCCGGTGTCCCGGAGGTGCTGGAGCTGCACACCACCACCGGCCACGGTGACATGCTCTGCCGCCTCGTCGCACGTTCCAATGCTGACCTCCAACGGGTGATCGACCGAGTTGTCGGGTTTGATGGCATTGTCCGGGCCTCCACGGCGATCGTCATGGAGAACCCGGTTCCGCTGCGCGTCATCCCGCTCGTCGAGCAGGCCGCGGGGGACAACGACTGAGCCGAGGAGTGACGTGTGAGCTTCTGGGAGTACCTGGACAACCGGCACCAACAGCTGCTCACCGACGCGTACCAGCACGTCAGTGCCGTGTTCCAGTGCATGGTCATCGCCACTGTGCTGGGCGTTCTCATCGGGGTCGTCACCTATCGCAGCGGATGGGCGGGATCGCTGGCCATCACATCGACGGCGACGATCCTCACCATCCCTTCGCTCGCCGCGATCGGTCTCCTCATCCCGTTGGTCGGTCTGGGGGTGGCACCCACGGTGATCACCCTGACGCTGTACGGGCTGCTGCCCGTGGTCCGCAACTCCATCGTGGGGCTGCGCGGCGTCGATCCGGCGCTGGTCGACGCGGCCAAGGGCATCGGGATGTCGCGGCTGGCCCGGCTGTTCCGGGTGGAACTGCCGCTCGCCTGGCCACCGATCCTCACCGGCATCAGGGTGTCCACCCAGATGCTGATGGGCATCGCCGCCATCGCCGCGTACGCCTCGGGCCCCGGCCTGGGCAACGAGATCTTCCGCGGCATCGCCTCGCTGGGCAGCGCCAACGCAATCAATCAGGTACTCGCCGGCACGCTCGGCATCGTCATTCTCGCCCTGTTGTTCGACGCCGCGTACGTCCTGCTCGGGCGGCTCACCATTCCGAGGGGGATCCGTGTCTGAGACCGCCGACTCCAAGGCAGCCGACTCCGCCGCCGACCACGGCGCTGCGACGAGAACGGCTTCCGGGGCCACCATTCACCTGGACGAACTGACCAAGCACTATCCGGGCAGTGCGAGCCCCGCGGTGGACAGCGTCACGATGGACATCAAGGCCGGTGAGACGGTGATCTTCGTCGGTCCGTCCGGCTGTGGGAAGTCCACCACCCTGAAGATGATCAACCGGCTGATCGAGCCGTCGTCCGGCCGGATCCTGATCGACGACGAGGACGTCACCAACATCGACCCGGTGAAGCTGCGCCGCAAGATCGGTTACGCGATCCAGTCGTCCGGGCTCTTCCCGCACATGACGGTCGCCGAGAACATCGCCCTCGTGCCGAAGATGGTCGGCTGGTCGAAGTCGAGGGTGAAGGACCGGGTCGAGGAGATGCTCGACCTCGTCGGTCTGGACCCCCGGGAGTTCCACGGCCGCTACCCGCGTGCGCTCTCCGGTGGTCAGCAGCAGCGCGTGGGCGTGGCGCGGGCCCTGGCGGCCGATCCGCCGGTGCTCCTGATGGACGAGCCGTTCGGCGCGGTCGACCCGATCACCCGCGACCACCTCCAGGACGAGCTGATCCGGCTCCAGCACGAGCTGCACAAAACGATCGTCTTCGTCACCCACGACTTCGACGAGGCGATCAAACTGGGTGACCGAATAGCCGTGCTGCGGGAGCGTTCGCACATCGCGCAGTTCGACACCCCCGAGGCGATCCTCACCAACCCGACGGACGACTTCGTCTCGGGTTTCGTCGGCGCCGGGGCCGCACTGAAACGCCTCAACCTCACCCGGGTCCGGGATGTGGAGGTGGCGCAGTTCCCGACGGTGACGGTCGACGACCCGCTCCAGTCGATCTTCAACATGCTGCGCAGCGGCCCGCACAACGAGCTGCTGATGCTGGACCGCCGCAGACGCCCCTACAAGTGGCTGCGGCGCGGCGACCTGATGCGGGCCCGGGGTTCGCTGGCGCGTGCCGGGCAGCTGGTCCAGGACACGGTGACCCGGGACGCGACGCTGCACGACGCCCTGGAGGCGGTGCTGACCGACAGCGGCGGACGGGCCGCGGTGACCGGGCGGCGCGGCGAGTTCGTCGGCGTCGTCAACATGCACACGCTGATGAACTCCGTCCATGAACTGCTGGAGGCGGACCGGCTCGCCGCCATCGAGCACCAGCACGACCTGGAGGAGATGCGCGCCCACCAGACCGAGCAGGAGCTGGAGGGCGGTGCGGGCTCATGAACCCCGACTCCCGACGGACCCGCTCCCCGCTCCCGGCGCCCGGGTCCGAGAACGACCTGCCGCTCGGCGAGCACGACGTCACCGGCCATGCCTTCTTCGACGAGGAGGAGGAACCCGCACCGCCTCCGGCCGGACCGCGGCGCCGGATCACCTGGCGCAAGCTGGTGATCCTGCCGGCCGTGCTGGTGGCCGTCCTGGTGGTCACCTATCTGTGGATCACCCACGTCCACCTCGACTCGATCGCCAGGAACGCGCTCGCCGGCGGCAATGTGCAGCTGCGCTGGTGGCAGCATGTGCGGCTGACCGCGATCTCGACGTTCTGGGTGCTGATCATCGCCATTCCGCTGGGCATCGCACTGACCCGGCGCGGGCTGCGCAAGGGGGCCCCGGTGGTCACCGCGATCGCCAACATCGGGCAGGCGACCCCGGCGATCGGCCTGCTGGCCCTGCTGGTCATCTGGCTGGGCATCGGGCCGTCGACCGCGATCACCGGCATGGTGATCTATGCGGTGCTGCCGGTCTTCTCCAACACGGTGGCCGGTCTCAAGGCGATCGAACCGAGCCTGGTCGAGGCCTCGCGCGGCATCGGCATGTCGGCGATGGGGACGCTCACCAAGGTCGAACTGCCGCTCGCCGTACCGCTGATCCTGGCCGGTGTGCGGACGGCGCTGGTACTCAACGTCGGTACGGCGACCCTGGCCACCTTCGTCGGTGGCGGCGGTCTCGGGGACCTGATCACCTCGGGCATCCAGACCCAGCGGATGCCGGTGCTGGTTCTCGGCTCCGTGCTGACGGTGGTGCTGGCCCTGCTGGTGGACTGGCTGGCCTCACTGGTCGAGCTGGCGTTGACGCCGCGCGGACTGGAGGCGTGATGCGGACGAACCCGCGGAAGGTGCGTACCGCGCTCATGGGGGCGGTGTCCATGACGACGGTGCTGGCGCTGACGCTCTCCGGGTGCGGCCTGAAGAGCGGCTCGCCGATGGCGGACAACGTGCAGCCGGGCTCCGTCGGCCGGGGGAAGCCGCTGGACGGTGCCTCGCTGACGGTCGCCTCGAAGAACTTCAGCGAGAACATCATCCTCGGCCAGATGATCGGCCTGATCTTCAAGGCGGCGGGCGCGGAGGTCCTGGACCGGACGAACCTGCCCGGTTCGATCAGTGCGCGCGAGGCGATCGTCAAGGGCGACGCGGACGCGATGTACGAGTACACGGGCACCGGCTGGATCACCTATCTCGGCCGTACGAAGCCGATCGCCGACCCGATGGAGCAGTGGAAGGCGGTCCGCGACGCGGACCGGAAGAACGGGGTGACCTGGCTGATGCAGTCCACCCTCAACAACACCTACGCGCTCGCCGTCAGCAGGAAGAACAACGCGAAGTACCACCTGAAGACGCTCTCCGACGTCGCGGCACTGGCGAAGAAGAACCCGTCGGCGGTGACGGTCTGTGTGGAGAACGAGTTCGCCTCCCGCGACGACGGGCTGCCGGGCATGGAGAAGACGTACGGGATGCGTCTCCCGGCCGCCAACATCAAGAAGATGGATGCCGGGATCATCTACACCCAGGTCTCGAAGTCCGACTCGTGTCTGCTGGGCGAGGTGTACACCACGGACGGCCGGATCAAGGCCATGGATCTCGAAGTCCTAGAGGACGACAAGCACTTCTTCCCCAACTACAACGCGGCGCCCGTCATCCACACCAAGACCTTCGAGAAGTACCCGGTGATCGCGGAACTCCTCGACCCGCTCAGCAAGAGGCTGACGACGCAGGTCGCCCAGGATCTCAACGCGAAGGTGGATGTCGACGGGCAGGACCCGCACGACGTGGCGAAGAAGTGGCTGATCCAGGAGGGGTTCATCAAGGAGGGCTGAGGGGGCGGCGGCCCATCTTCCCCGACTTACAAAGAAGTTGATGCAAAAAAGGTGTTGCAAAGCAATCTTTGCATCTCTATCGTCGAGGCATGGACGCGAACGAAACCGTCGGCGGCGACCAGGCCGCCGACGAACCGAATGTGCTCAACGTCGATGCCCGCAAGCTGCGCGGTCTCGCCCACCCCCTGCGCATCCGACTGCTCAACACGCTCAGGGAGTTCGGACCCGCCACCGCTTCCGGACTCGCCGACCGGCTCGGCGAGTCCAGCGGCGCCACCAGCTACCACCTGCGCCAGCTGGCCTCCTACGGCTTCGTGGAGGAGGACCCCGCGCTCGGCAAGGGCCGCGAGCGGTGGTGGCGGGCACTGCACTCCGGCACCTCCTTCGACCCGGAGATCATCCGGGACGCCGGACCCGAGGTCCGCGGCGCGATGAATGTCGTACTCCATGAGATCGCCACGGTCCACGCCCAGGAACTCAACACCTGGCTCGGCACGATGCACGAATGGCCCCGGGAATGGACCGAGAGCTGGAACCTCAGCGACTTCAAGATCCGGCTCACCCCGGAGCTCTCCGCGGAACTGTCCGAGAAACTCCATGAGTTGGTCAACAGCTACCGCGGGCGCGTCCCCGACGACGCCGAGGGCTCGGCCGTGGTCCGCACGCACCTGCACCTCTTCCCCCGCCCGCACGCCTGAACCGACCGGAGGCCTTCCCATGCACGCCGAGATCCACCTGCTGCTGCACGATGTCCGCGCCACCGAACTGCGCCACCAGGCCGAGGAGTTCAACAGGATCCCGCGCACCCCGCGCGCCGGTCTGCGGCACCGGCTCGGCTGGACCCTGGTCGAGCTGGGCCTGCACCTGATACCGAACCGGCCCGCCCTGCCGTCTCGTTCGCCCCGCACCGCCTAGCCGCCGTGGACGGGGAAAAGCACACACACGACAGCGCGGACGGCCACGGCACCGGCGCGGACGTACCCGGCTCCCCGCGCGCCGGCCATCGGGACCGCAAGCCGCTCGCGGCCGTCATGGCGGCCAACTCGATCTCCACCATCGGGAGTTCCCTCACCCTCATCGGCGTCCCGTGGTTCGTACTGGAGACCACCGGGAGCGCGGGACGGGCCGGTGTCGTTGCCTTCTGTGCGACCCTGCCGATCGTCGTCTCCGCACTGATCGGCGGGCCCGTCATCGACCGGATCGGACGACGCCGGGTCTCCGTCGCCTCCGACGTGGTCTGCGGCGCCACCGTCGCCGCGATCCCGCTCCTGCACTACGCCGACGCGCTCGACTTCTGGATGCTGTGCGCGCTGATGGCGCTCGGCGGACTCCTTCACACGCCGGGAAACACGGCGCGCTACGTCCTCGTACCGGACCTCGCCGAGTACGCCGGCACCACCCTCGCCCGCGCCGCCAGCCTCTTCGACGCCGTCTCGCGCGGCGCCCGGATGGTCGGAGCGGCGCTGGCGGGCGTACTGATCGCACTGGTCGGCGCCGAGACCGTACTGCTGCTGGACGCGGCGACGTTCCTGTCGTCCGCGCTGTTGATCGCGGCCGGGGTGCGCGGGGTGCGCGCGGCCGAGCCGCGCACGGCTGCGGCACCCGTATCGCTGCGGGCCTACCGCACCGAACTGCGCGAGGGATACACCTACTTGCTCGGCAACCGGCTGCTGCTGGCGGTCGTGGTGATGGTCCTCTTCATGAACGGCACCGACCAGGGCTGGAACGCGGTCCTGCTGCCGGTGCATGCCTCGGCCGAACTGGGCGGGGCGAGGGACATCGGGCTGCTCACCGCGCTGTTCGGAGCGGGCGGCCTGGCCGGGGCCCTGCTGTACGGGGCGGTCGGGCACCGGTTCTCGCCCCGGGCCGTGTTCACGGTGTGCGTGGTGCTGTGCGGCGCGCCCAGGTACGTCGTCGCGGCACTGACCGGGACGACGCTGCCGCTCGCCGTGACCATGGCACTGAGCGGTATCGCGGGCGGGGTACTGAACCCGATCCTGACGACGATGATCTACGGAAGTGTGCCCGACGAGCTGCGCAGCCGGGTCTCCGGCGTCCTCACGGCGGGCTGCGAACTGGCCATGCCGGTGGGAGGTCTCACGGCCGGCCTGCTCGTGGAGAGCGCGGGGGCCAGGGGTGCGCTGCTGGCGATGGGTGGGGTGTACCTGCTGGCGACGCTGAGCCCGGTGGTCTTCCCGGCCTGGCGCACGATGGACGCGGTGGCCGAGCACACGGCACCGGGAGCCGGGGCCGAAGGCGCGGCGGAGCGGGCCGCCGTGCCGGCGCCGGCCGCAGAGGTCAGCAGCTCGGGACCTTGTGCCCCTGCTCCAGCGCCCGGAGCGAGGACACCGCGCTCTTCAGCGTCGTGACCGGGATCAACCGGAGCCCCTTGGGCAGTTCGGCGCCCGCCTCCCGGCACTCGGCCTTCGGCACGAGGAAGACCGTCGCACCGTCGCGGTGCGCGGCCTGGGTCTTCAGGGACACGCCACCGACCGCGCCGACGTCGCCGTTCGCCTCGATCGTGCCGGTCCCCGCAATGGTGCGCCCACCGGTGAGATCGCCGCCGGAGCCGTTGCCTTCCAGCTTGTCGACGATGCCCAGCGCGAAGAACAGGCCCGCACTGGGCCCTCCCACGTCGGCCAGGTGCAGGGTGATGTCGACCGAGCCCTTGGGCTTGCCCAGATAGTTCAGCGCGGCGTCGACAGCGGAGCTCTGCGACTTCCGCATGTCTTCGAGATTGTGCTTCTCGATCTCCTTCTCGGAGCCGCCGGTCGGGTAGACGGAATCACGCGGCAGGACCGCCCGGTCCGTACGGAACCAGCTGTCGACCACGTCCCCGATGCCGACATCGGCGGTGGGCCCGGTCGCGACGATCGTCGTCATCCGCAGCTGACCCTTGGTGGAGCGGGTGGGCGCGCCCTTGATGCTGATCACGGGGGTGCCGTGATCGCTCCCGAGCACGTTCGCGGTGAGACCGGGCTGGGCCAGCGTGAACGGCAGAGGCACGAAGGCGGCCACGCCGAACAGGGCGAGGACGGGCAGGGCGCACAGGGCGAGGGTGCGGCGACGCGAGAGACGAGTGAGCACCTGCCCAATCTAACCGCCGGGCGGACCGTACGGGCCGGGGGCGGGTGCGGCCGCCCCCGGCCCCACCCTCCCCCGGGGCGTCCTCGGCCCTATCTCAGCGCGTCCGCCACCTCGCGGGCCGCGTCCACGACACGGGGACCGACGCGCTCGGGTACGGACTCCGCGAGCATCACCACGCCCACGCTGCCCTCGACCCCCGTCACCCCCACCAGCGCGGCCGCGGCCCCGCTCGCCCCGGTCTCCAGTTCGCCGTGGGTGAGGGTGAAGGCGGTCTCCCCCACCCGGTTCTGGCGGGCGGCGAGGATCGCCCGGCCCGCGGCACCCCGGTCCAGCGGGTGGCGGTAGCCGGCCCTGTAGGCCACGTGGTAGTCCGTCCAGGTCGGCTCGACGACCGCGACCGCCAGCGCGTCACTGCCGTCGACCAGCGTGAGGTGGGCGGTGGCCCCGATGTCGTCCGCGAGGGATCGCAGCGCCGGCAGCGCGGCTTCCCGCACCAGCGGATGCACCTGGCGGCCCAGGCGCAGCACGCCGAGCCCGACCCTGGCCCGGCCGCCCATGTCGCGGCGTACCAGGGCATGTTGTTCCAAGGTGGCAAGCAGACGGTAGACGACGGTCCGGTTGACCCCGAGTTTGTTGGACAACTCGGTGACGGTCAGGCCGTGATCGGTGTCGGCAAGCAGTTTGAGGACTCGTAGTCCCCGGTCGAGCGTCTGGGAGGTCTCCGCGGTCACGACGCCCTCTCCTCCGTGGTGAGCGGCGGCGGCTGGTCCCCGGGAAAAGTGTGTCGCCGGTCCCAGCGGCGACGCACGGAGAAGCCGCCGGCCTGGCCAAGGCAACCGGCTGCGCTCCGCGGCGGCACTGCCACGGGGCGTGCATTTTTTGGGACAGTAGCGAGCCAGTTCGCTCAGCGGAAGACCTCGTCCAGAATCCGGGCGCGGCCGGAAGCGGAGTCAAGGCGAGGAAGCATAACCGCCGGTCAGCGCGGCGCCGGCCGGAACCTGGACGTCTACGCGCGTCCAGGTCGGCCGACGCCGCGGTGACGCTCCGCTCACCTGATGCGAACGAGCGTTAACTCACCGTGAATGCCTGCTGCACAATTTTTCCGTTCACGAGCACCTCGCAGGCTCTGATCGCTCTCGTCGCCGGGTCCCGGACGGTGAAGTTGAGGGCGAACGTGCCATCGAGTCCGATGACCCGGGTGACGAACGAGTCCGAGGTCTGCGCCCCGTCCGCGGTGCGGCCGGTCACCGCGACCGTCGCGACGGGGGCAAAGCCCCGGCCGGCCACCTGGACCGTCGTGCCGGTGGGTCCCTCGGAGGGAGAGAGGGTGAAGGACGGTCCGGCGGGCACCACCCCGTCCTGGACGGTGAACGCCGCCGTCTCGACACGCGGGTTGGCGAGGACCTCCTTGACCCGGATCGCGACGGTCGCCGTGTCGTTGACCGTGAACGTCTGCGAGAACGCCCCGTCCAGCCCGACCACCTTGGTCTTCAACGAGTCGGAGGTCTGCGATCCGTCGGCCTTCAGTCCGACGATCGACACGGTGGCGACCTTCGCGAACCCCTGCCCGAGGACGGTGACAGCGGTGCCCTTCGGCCCTGCCGACGGGGTGAGGACGACGAAGGTCGGAGCGACGGTCAGCGGGGTGAGTGCCTGGGCGCTCCCCGCGGTGACCTGGAGCAGGTACTCGGCGCGCGAGGTGGAGCCGGACACGGTGACCGTACCGGCGAGCGTCCCGTCGGCGTCGATCCGGAGGGTGGAGCCGGTGATCGCCGCACTGTCGCAGGCGCTGCCGTCGGCGGCGCAGAGCGCGGCGGTGGGCGTGCTCCCGACCGGCCAGTCACCCCCGGAGAGGGTGATCGTTCCGCCGGGCTTGACCTTCGCGGCGCCTGCGGACAGGGTCGCGTCGGCATCGGTCACGGTGAACGGGGTGGTCAGTACGGTGGCCGGATCGTTGCCCTCGTCGACCTGGATCGCGGCGATGGCCGGGTCGGAGACGGTGAAGTCGACGCTGAACGTGCCCTCGGGGGTGCTCCTCACGTACACGGCGGTGTCGTCGAGCGTCGCCCCGTTCGCGTCCAGGCCGATGGTGTTGATCCACCGGTCCTGGAGGTAGTTGCTGCCGGTCACCTGGATGACGCTGCCGAGCGGCGCACCCGCGCGGGAGAGCGCGATGGTCCGTGGCCCGGTGGGGACGAACGCCTTGACGGTCAGGGACGCGGTCGCCTCCTTCGTCCCGTCGCTGACCTTCACCAGGTACGAGCCGTCGGCCACGGTGCCCGCACGGGCGAGCACCGCGCTTCCGGTCAGCTCGCCCGAACTGCTGATCGCGAGGGTGTTGGAGACGAACTTGGCGGTGTCGCAGCTGCCGCCGTCGGCGGCGCACAGCGAGGGCACCGGAGTGGCGCCAACGGTCCACAGGCTGCCGGACAGGGCGACACCGGTGGAGGGCCGGACCTCGGTCGTGGGCGCGGTCAGGGTGGCGGGCAGGCCCGCGGTGCCCTCGGCGTCGACGGTGCCGATGGAGCCGCCGCCGCTGACCACGTCGCACGGGGTCTCATAGGTGGAGCCGAGCACCTTGGTCCGGGTGAGATTGCGGGTCGGGGTGAAGGAGATCGGTCCGCTCGCGTCGGTGGGGATGATGAAGTCCCCTTCGTACGGCGGGATCTCGATCGGCTGACCGGACGGCACGTCGAGGGTGATCTCGGGGCCGGTGACGGTGACCGTGCCGGTCGCACCGCCCGACATGGCGAGGTCGATGCTGGGGGTGGTGGGCACATCGCTCAGGCTGAGCCCGCTGGTGGCCGGGGACGGGCCGAGCGTGACCTTCGCATGGACCTTGCCACCCGGGTCGACGATGGCCGGTGAGAGCTCGACGCTCATCTCCTGAGGCCCGGTGGCCTCGCCCTGACTGGCCGGCAGGGTGCAGTGGACGGTCGGCGTGACCGTGCCGGCGTGGGCGACAGGGGCGAGGGCGACGGTTCCACCGGTCCAGGCGAGCACGGCCCCGGCGGTGAGGGCGACGGCACGGCGCAGCACCGCACCCGGTCGTTCCGGTCTTCTCGATCCTTCCGATCTTCTCGAACTGGGCCGTAAGGACATGCGATTCCTCCGTGACTACGGACGTTCCCTGAAGGTGAAAAGGGGACGCCCGCCTGCTCCCGTGCGCTATCGGATCAGGCGGGCGTCTTCGGTACTTTTCTTTCCTGACGGCTACGCTCCCGGAGGTCTCGAAGGTCCCGCAGACCCCGAAGATCCCGGAGACCTCGAAGACCTCGAAGACCTCAGAGAAGCGTGAGTGTCAGGGTGGCGCTGTAATCCCCGGGCTGGGTGTATCCGGGAACCGTCAAGGTGAGATCGGCGTCGGCATCGAACCGGCCGCCGGTGAGCGGAAGCGACCCGTCCGGATTCATCCGGCAGAGGCTCGCCGCCTCGCTCCCGAGTGTGGCGGGCGAACCGGCGACCGGCACCCCCGCACTCCCGCTCTGCGCTGTGCACTTGGGCGTCCACCGGACGGCGTCCGCCGGGATGGTGCCCCCGCCGGCACTGGTGAAGCCGGTGAGGGTGGCGGTCAGGGACCAGCCGCTGTTGACGCCACGGGCGTCCTCCACCTCGACCCGATTGAGCCGGGCACGCTGCACACCGCTGCCCGTACCCAGGACGGTCGTCCCGAAGTCGACGGTGTCACCGTCCTGGACCATGGACAGCGTCCCGGCCCGGACCGAGGTGGTCAGCGTCTGATCGGCGTCGATGCCACCCCCTCCCCCGCCCGTGGTGACGGTGAACGAGGCCGTCCGTATGGTCGCCGGGTCGTTGCCCTCGTCGACCTGGACGGTGGCGACGGCATCGGAGATCACGGTGAACTCGACGGAGAAGGCGCCGTCCGAGCCGCTCTTGACGTAGACCGCGCTGTCGTCGAGCGTGGCGCCCGTCGCATCGAGGCCGATGACATTGATCCAGCGGTCCGGGTTGTAGTTCTGGCCGCTGACCGTGATCACACTGCCGACCGGCCCGCTGCTCTGGGACAGCGAGATCTCACGGTTGCCGGCCACGACGGCCTTGACGGTGAGGGGAGCGGTGGCTTCCTTCGTACCGTCGTTGACCTTCACCGCATAGGTACCGTCCGGCACCGCTCCGGCCTGCGCGAGGGTGGCCGTGCCCTGCAGCGTCCCGTCACTACTGATGGAGAGCGTGTTGCTCTTGAACTTCCCCGGATCGCAGCCGCCGCCACCTGCCGCGCACAGCGAGGGAACCGGCGTGCCGCCGGGTGTCCAGTCCGAACCGCCCAGTGCCACAGCGGTGTTGGGCCGTACTGCTTCGGTGGGGGCGGTCAGGGTGGCGGGCGTGGTTCCGGTGCCCTCCACGGTGACGGTGCCGATGCTGCTGCCGCCGTCGACCACGTCGCAGGGCGTCTCGAAGACCGAGCCCAGCACCTTGGTCTGCGTCAGGTTGCGGACGGGGGCGAACGAGATGGCACCGGAGGCGTTCGTCGGGACCAGGAAGTCGCCTTCGAACGGCGGTAGTTCGATCGGCTTCCCGGCCGGGACGTCCATCGTGAACTCGGTGCCCCTCACGGTGACGGTCCCGGTGGCCCCGCCGGACATGGCGAGGTCAAGGCTGGGAGTGGTCGGCACATTCGTCAGCGCGATCGCGCTCGTGGCGGGCGATGCGCCGAGCGTGACCTTCGCATGCACCGTGCCGCCCGGAGCGACGACCGCGGGCGACAACTCGACCGTCATCTCCTGCGGCCCCGTCGCCTCACCCTGACCGGCCGGAAGGGTGCAGTGGACGGTCGGCGTGATCGTGCCGGCGGCGGTCTGCTGCCCGGTCACTGATGCAGCCTGGGCGGTGACCCCGAGACAGCTCAGTGACAGTACGGCAGCAAGCAGCCCGGTTACGCCGGGTCTTCGTCGTCGAATCACCAGACACCCCTCCATGGTCCATTGACTGCGCATATTGAGGGGGTCGGGTGCAGAGAAGTCAAGAGAGGATTGATTGATCCTTCTCGGAAATACCCGAAAAGCATTACACAGGCACTTTTCACGCACCTGTTGACATCTATTGACATCTCCGAAGGCTGCCGTTTCACTGCACCGACGTGCCAGGCCCGGCACACATATCCCAGAAAGACCCACGCGAAGATCGCGCGCACGACGCTTTCAGCATTCCGCGTGGACATGTGGATATGCGCATCCAACCGGAAGGAGTTCCCCCTCATGTCCAACACCTCACCACGGCCGCCGGACCGAAGACGCCTCCGCGTCCTGCTGGTGCCGGCTGCGGCCTGTACCGCGACCGCCGTACTGTGCCTCGCCCCGACGGCCCAGGCGGTGACCCCGACCTCCGCGACGGCGACGTACGACTGCGGAAGCTGGGGCAGTGGCCTCGCGACCCTGACCCCCGGCACCTCGGGCACCACCAAGACCATCAAGTTCACCACGTCCGCCAGCAGCATCCAGATCCCGGCCGGGTACAGCGCCGACCCGAACAGCATCACGACGACGGTCAAGTTCACCAAGACCTCGGGCACCACCACCAGCACGGTTCAGTTCTCCGGGACGGTCAACCCGGGCATGGTAGGCCCCGTCCCTGTCACCCTGGGTGCGCTGCCGCTCACCTCCGGAACCCTGGCGACGGGTGACAAGACCGATTCCTACCAACTGTCCCCCCCGGCAAGTTCCACCAACTGGTCGCTGCAGCTCACGACATCGTCCCCGACCTCGGCCACGGTTCAGTGCGTGGCCACGAGCCTCCAGTCCGCCCCGTTCGTCTGGTAGCCACCCGCCCGACGACCGTTCACCCGGCGACCGCGCCCGCCCCGCATGAAAACCACCGGCCCGGAACGGAGATCGCCGTCCCCGTTCCGGGCCGGCCCGTCGCACACCCGGCACTACCTCGCGGAAACACACCGCTGCCGCTTGATCATTTCAGTTCCTGGTCGACTCTTACGTCAACTCCCTTCCTCATCGATAAAGTGACGCCCCGCAACCTCGCACCCACAGGAGCGACCGACAGAAAGAAAGATTTTCCACTTCTCGACATCACCTTCCAGGCACGGAAAAGCAGACCTGAGCCGAGAGGAAAAAACGAGCGGCTCGGGAGAAATACTCTTTCCGAACCCCACCGCCCAGGACCGGCTGATCAAGCCAGGCACCCTCACCTTCACCATCGCTGTGACCATCGCCGTGATCAGCCGCGCGATCGTCGACGACGCCAAGCAGACCCCCACGCGAGGGAGCTGGCCGACACCACCCGGGGTGCACGGACGCACACCAACACCGCCGATCCGAGGACGAAACAAGATCCGCGAGAACACACCCCTCGATGTCCCAGGTCCGTCACAGAGGCACCGATTTCCTTCGCCACGCATAACCCCTTGCCCGACTCTGGACGGCGGCAAGTAGGGGCACTGCTGCCCACATTGACGGCCATTCACCGCACGGACATGCTCCGCGAGATCTCTGCGCGGACATGATGAGGAGGCACATGTTTTCCCCTGCTCAATGGCTCATCGGTCTCGTTCCACTCGGACTCGTCGGGGCACTCCTTGCCGGGCACACCGCGACTCCCGCGGTCGCTCAGGCGGGTGTCGCGACGGCGGACCAGCAAGTGTCCGCCAGCGGCCGCACCAGCCTCGGCGGCGCCGACCCGAGCGTCATCAAGGTCGGCAAGCTGTACGTCTCCGCCAAGTCCGGGGGCGGCGGCATCACGGTGCGTTCGGCCACCACGCTGAAAGGCCTCGCCACCGCGCCCAAGCACCAGGTGTGGCGGGACAAGAGCGGCCGCGGCGAGGTCTGGGCCCCGGAGATCGTGCACGACAAAGGTCGCTACCGCATCTACTTCTCCGCCGGCCGCGGCACAGCCCACCGCATGTACCACATCAGCTCCACCAAAGCGGCCTCCGGCTATTCCGCCGCCACACAAGTGAGTCTGCCCGGCAACAAGTGGGCCATCGACGGCGTGCCGTTCACCTTCCGCGGACAGCGCTGGTTCGTGTGGTCCGGCTGGGCCGGTAACAGCAACATCGAGCAGAACCTGTACATCGCGCGCATGAGCAGTCCCACGAAGGCCACCGGAAGCCGTTACGTCATCTCTCAGCCGCGCGAGAAGTGGGAACGCGTCGTCGGTCATCCGTACATCAACGAAGCGCCGCAGCCGATCGTCGATCCCAGCGGACGGCTGCACATCGCCTACTCCGCGAACGGGAGTTGGAGCAACAAGTACTGCATCGCCGACCTTCGGCTGCGGGCCGGCGGCAACCCGACGTACGTATGGGACTGGTACAAGAGCAACGGCTGCCTGTTCGGCTCCTACGCACCATCGATGATGTCCGGGTGGAGCACCACGAAGAAGGTCGACGGCCCCGGCCACCACACCTTCGTGCTGGCGAACGGCGACGCCACCGCCGGCCCTCCGTCGGGCAAGCGCTTCCCGATCATGTTCCACGCGGTCGCCAAGGGCACGCCGTACTCCTGGTCCCACCGTTACTGGTACACCGGCACGGCCGTCTGGTGGGGCAAGACCACATACCGCCGGGCCAACGTTCCCGGAGCGACCAAGGACGTCGGATACAGCCTGAAGTACTTCGAGTGAGAGAGCCCGCCGGGCTCTCGCCGGGCGACAGGCACGACTGGTGCCGGCCCGTCCGGCCCCCGATGCGCGGGCGGAGCGATCCTCCCGCGCACCGGGGCCGTAGGCACCGGATCAACGCATCCGGGTGGCCCACTCCTGGACCTTCTTGATCCGCTGCTGGATCTGCCCGGCCGTGGCCTCCGCGCTCGGCGGCCCGCCGCACACCCGCCGCAGCTCGGTATGGATCACCCCGTGCGGCTTGCCGCTCTGGTGCGTGTACGCGGACACCATCGTGTTGAGCTGCTTGCGCAGCCCCAGCAACTGCTTGTGCGTGACCACCGGGCGCGCCTCGGCCGGCTTCTCCAGCAGATCGGCCTCCGCGGCCGGCTTCTGGCGGCTGTGCGCGATCTGCCTGCTCTGCCGCTTCTGGAGCAGCAGCTGCACCTGGTCGGGTTCGAGGAGTCCGGGAATCCCCAGGTAGTCCTGCTCCTCCTCGCTCCCCGGGTGCGCCTGCATACCGAATTCGGCACCGTCGTACAGCACCCGGTCGAAGACCGCGTCGGATTCGAGTGCCTCGAAGGGCAGCTGCTCCTCGGTCTCCTCGTCCTCCAGCTTCTCGGCGTCGGCGAGGAGCTTGTCCTCCTCCGAGAAGGGGTTCTCCTCGTCGCTGCCCTTCTTGGGCTTGTCGAGGACGTGGTCCCGTTCGACCTCCATCTCGTTGGCGAAGTCGAGCAGCATCGGAATGGTCGGGACGAAGACGGAAGCGGTCTCGCCGCGCCTGCGCGAACGCACGAAGCGCCCGACCGCCTGCGCGAAGAACAGCGGCGTGGAGATGGTGGTGGCGTACACGCCCACAGCGAGACGCGGCACGTCGACGCCCTCCGACACCATGCGGACCGCGACCATCCAGCGCGAGTCGTCCTCGCTGAACTTGTCGATCTTCTTCGACGCGGCCTTCTCGTCGGAGAGGACCACGGTGGCCTTCTCGCCCGTGACCTCCTTCAGGATCTTGGCGTAGGCGCGCGCCGAGTCCTGGTCGGTGGCGATGACGAGCCCGCCGGCGTCCGGGATGCCCTTGCGCACCTCGGTCAGCCGCTTGTCGGCGGCGCTCAGCACATTGGGGATCCACTCCCCCGTGGGTGACAGGGCGGTGCGCCAGGCCTGCCCGATGGCGTCCTTGGTCATCGGCTCGCCGAGCCGGGCGGCGATCTCGTCACCGGCCTTGGTGCGCCAGCGCATGTTGCCGCTGTAGCTGAGGAAGATCACGGGGCGCACCACACCGTCGGCGAGCGCGTTGCCGTAGCCGTAGGTGTAGTCGGCCGAGGAGCGCCGGATGCCGTCGTTGCCCTCCTCGTACACGACGAAGGGGATCGGGTTGGTGTCGGACCTGAAGGGCGTGCCGGTGAGCGCGAGCCGGCGGGTCGCCGGGTCGAACGCCTCCAGGCACGCCTCGCCCCAGGACTTCGAGTCACCGGCGTGGTGGATCTCGTCGAGGATCACCAGGGTCTTGCGCTGCTCGCACCGGTTGCGGTGCAGCATCGGACGGACGCCGACACCCGCGTAGGTCACCGCGACGCCGTGGTACTCCTTGCTCAGCGGTCCCGCGCTGTAGTCGGGGTCGAGCTTGATCCCGACCCGGGCCGCGGCCTCGGCCCACTGCTTCTTCAGGTGCTCGGTCGGTGCGACCACGGTGACCTGCTGCACAACGTGGTGGTGCAGCAGCCATGACGCGAGGGTCAGCGCGAAGGTGGTCTTCCCCGCGCCGGGGGTGGCGACCGCGAGAAAGTCTCGTGGCTGCTCCTGGATGTACTTCTCCATGGCGCCCTGCTGCCAGGCTCGCAGCTTGCCGGCCGTGCCCCAGGGGGCGCGGCCGGGGAAGGCGGGTGAGAGCTGGTGGGAGGCGGTAGTAGTCACGGTCTCCGGTTCGGGTCTCTCGGGTACGTGGGGTGCTGTCCGTACCGGCCGGGACGCACCCGTACGCGATACGACAACCGGGCCACCTTACCGGGGGGCCGGGTGGAAACCCGTAGGGACGAGCGGTGGTTCGGCCTCGCTGAGACTCTCTTCACAGAACGCCGTCACGCGGCAAAATCGGGGAGCCGTTCCGCGATCCTGGGCATGTCGAGGACCCCCTGGCACACGTCCAGCACGAACTTCTCGGCCTTGTCGACATCGAAGTCCGCGCTCAAGCGATGCCCGTTGACATGCAGGAAGACCCAGGTCGCATACCAGGCGATGCGTTTGTTGCCATCGACGAGAGCGTGGTTGCGCGCCAGGGACTCCATGAGCGCCGCTGCCTTCTGCCAGACGTCCGGATAGGCGTCCTGGCCGAACACGCTCGCCTGCGGGCGGGCGAGCGCCGAATCGAGCAGCCCGTAGGCGCGTGCGCCTCCACTGCCCCGAGGCGCTCGGCAAGGTTGAGCAGCTCGGGGAGAGTCGAGTACATCATCAGGCGAGCCTCCGGTTGAGCTCCTCACTCACCTTCAGCACGTGGTCCGCCGCCTCGTCGAGAAGGCGCGAGTGTTCGTTTATGGCAGTGATCACCGCATCGTGGGCGAACGACTGCATGCTCCGCCCCTCCGACTCGGCACGCGCGCAGTGCGTCCAGTTCTTCCGCGGTGAACCGCAGGTTCAGACCAGCCACCCACGGATGGTACTGCGCAGTGCCGCGCGCTAAGGCCTCACCCGCACCCGCCCCGCCACCCACGCCCCCACCAGGGCCACCCCCGCCATCGGCAGGAACACCACCGCGAACGCCCCCGGGTGGGACCCGGCCGACCCCGCCTGGGCCGCCTCGTGCACGGCCCCCGCCGCGCCGCCGCCGAGCGCCGCGAAGGCCGCCCCGCCCGCCGCCAGCAACAGCACGTTCGACAGGCCGTCCGAGATCTGCAGGGCGGCCGAGTTCGCCCCGGCCTCCTGGGGCGCCGACAGCTTCAGGAGCAGCACACTCGTCGAGGCGATCACCATGCCCATGCCGAAGCATCCGAAGGCCCAGGCCACGGCCACGGTCCAGACCGGCACCGCGTCGATCAGCACCGACGGCGCGGCCGCGATCGCCGCGGCGACCAGCACCATGCCGCCCACCATCAGGCGCTCCCGGTACGCCTCCAGGCGCGGCCGGGACTGCACGTACGAACCGAGCGCCCAGGTCCCGCCCCCGGCCGCCAGCGAGAGTCCGGCCAGGGTCGGGCTCAGCCCGCGCTCGGTCACCAGCATCAGCGGCACGAACGACTCGGCGGCAATGAACGACCCGGCCGCCACCCCGCGCAGCAGCACCACCGAGGGCAGCCCGCGCGCCGCCCGGCCGGTCCCCGGCGGCAGCAGCCCCCGCACCGCGGGGACGAGCAGCGCCACACCGGCGACGGCCGGCAGCAACGCGAACCAGTTCCGCTCCTGCCCCGCGTACTGGAGCAGCCCCGCACCCAGCGACATACCGAGCGCGAGCAGGATGCGGCGCCGGTCGTACGGTTCCACGGGCGCCGCCGGGTCGGCGGGCCCGGACGCCCGCCGCCGGATCGTGGGCAGCGCGAGCGCCAGCGGGAACACCACGAGCACCGGGATGCCGACGAAGACCCACCGCCACCCCAGGTGCTCGGTCACGCTCCCGGAGGCGAGCGGTCCGACGACGGACGGGATCACCCAGCTCGCAGCGAACGCGGCCATGATCGACGGCCGCAGACGCTCCGGATAGGCCCGGCTGATCACCACGTACAGGGCCACGATCACCAGCCCGCCGCCGAGCCCCTGGACGGCCCGCCCGGCGATGAAGGTCCACATGTTGCCCGCCGTACCCGACAGCAGCAGCCCCGCCGCGAACGCGCTGATCCCGGTGGCGAGCGGCCCGAGCGGCCCGCGCCGGTCCGCCCACTGCCCGGACAGCACCATGGCGAACAGGCTGGTGGTGAAGTACGCGGAGAACGCGAAGGCGTAGTGCGCGATGCCGTGCAGCTCCCGCGCGGCGACCGGCATCGCGGTCCCCACGGCGGTCGCCTCGAAGGCGATCAGGAACACGACGGAGACGATGCCGACGCTGAGCGCACGGTAGGTGCGCCCGAGCACGCCCTCGGGGGCGGTGGGCGGGGCCGGTATCGCTGCTGCGTCGACGGCGGTGCCGGTCTCGGTACCGGTGCCGCCGTCTCGTGGTTCCAGGGCACTCATGCGCCCAAGAGTAAGGGGCAAGATCCGATATGAACCCTGTCGCGAGACGGACCGGCGCTCATCCGTCGGTCGTAGGACCACGGCGTTCCGCACGCGCGGCTGCAGGTCCCGGTCGTGAACGCGGTATGGCAGTCGCATTGCAGCCCGCCCCGCACCCTTGAGCGGCCGGGGCGCCCGCCCCTCCGGTCGAACCACAGCAAGAAACGCACGGCCGTGTGCCCGAGTGGTTCAGGGGCTCGACTGCAACTCGAGTTACACCGGTTCGAATCCGGTCACGGCCTCCAGCGGGAGGGACGGCCGCCCCCAGGGTACGGGGGCGGCCGTTCCGCTGTGCTCCGGATTTACGCCGGGTCCAGCGACGTCGGGGCCTCGATCCCTCCGTCGTCCTCGCAGCCCGTCACGTCGCCCGAACCGGGCGGACAGCGGGTCGTTGCTGCCGGCGGAACCCGCTACTTCGGCGTGAGCACCGGGGTCTTCGGCAGACCACCGTTGTTCTCACACCCGAGCTCTTTCGCCAGAGCAAGGGATGCCGCGTGGACGACCGTGAGGTTGACTTCCCTGGGATCAGACGCGTTCTGCCCGCGATCCTTGGGTCGGCCGAAATTCCCGAGTATGCGCATCGGGCGTTCCTTGGACCCCTTGAACCGGGTGCTTACGCACTCGAAGTAGAGAGCAGCGGAGGTGGGAGTCGCCTCAGATTGTTTCCCCATGGTGTAAAGCCGCCCGTCAGTCGGAACACGCAGATCTCCCACGTCCTGGGGCGCATACATGGAAAAGGCGATTCCTGCCCGGTCCGCCCTCACCCCACCCTCGGGCGAGAGAGTGCACAGCGTGCCACCGCCGGACCAGCGATGGCCGGACTCGTACCCCGCCTCCAGCGCATCGACGACGCGGTCCATACGATCCGGGTTGGTCCAGGCGAACGAAGTAGCTCCCGTGACGGACTCGATCGTCTTCGCCAAAGGGCCTTCGAACAGCCCGTCACACACCTCTTCCGCACCGACGTAGTCCGGCGTCTTCTCGTCGCCGCCGCACCCGACCGCACCGACACCGACAGCCATCACCAAGCCGATCACGCACAGTGCGCGTCTCAGCTGTCCCGCTCCCATACGACTCGTCTTCCGGCGCCCGTTCCGCACCATTCCTGGTTCAGTCCCCAGTCTCGGGATCATTGCCCTGCTGGTCCTCGCGGGAGTTGCCGGTCGAGTAGCCGACCCTCATCGCTTCCTTGAGGTTCTGGCCGAAATTGCTGTTGATGTCGACGTCGTGCTGGGCCATGAACCGCTCCATGGGCGCCTCGGCCATGGACTCACCGGCGGAGTACACCTTGGTCTTCTCCCCTCTGGTGAGCTCGTCGATTTTTTCCTTGTGCTCATCGATGGAGTTGTCGGAAACGTCTCCGATGACCTGGCCGATGACCTGCTCCACGGCCCCGCTGGCTGTGTCTGTCGCCAGGGGAATGAGAACCGCGGCGGCACCCACGGCCGCGGTGGCGGGCAGGAAGGCCACACCTGCGGCCAGCGCCGACGTGGCACCGAATTCCACCCAGCCGGACCGCGCGGCCACAGCCTTCTCGTAGTCCTCGTGCGTTTTCAGGTTCGTCGCCTCGACCTGGTCTGCGCGGGACTGGTCGAGCATGCCCTGAACCTCCGCACCGACATGCACTGTCGACCGCGCGGCCCCAGTATCGATCTCCCCGTCCGGGCCGACCTGGGCCTCCAGCACACTGGTCGAGTACACCTGCTCCGCCTTGGACACGGTGGCGTACGCGTCCGGATGCTGGCCCAGGGAACTGAGGAATCCACGCACGGCGCTCCGGCCGTTTTTATCCGGAGAGTCGGAGAAGTCGAGATGCCCGTCCGGGTTCTTGCCCGGCGCGAAGACACTGTCCGGATTGTTCTTGTCCAGCGACCAGTTGATGTCGTCGATGTACCCGGCACCCATGGTGCCCAGGCTGTCGGACAGCGCCTCCTGCTGCTTGAGCAGCCCGGCGTCGCTGCCGTACTTCTCGATCACCTGTCGCATGACCGTCGCGTTGTCCGCATCCCGCACCACTGCCGCGTCCGGGCTGTCGTACGGGTAGCCGAGCGTCGCCGACTCCAGTGCGTGCCCCAGGGCGTCCGGCATGTAGTTGAGCGACCTCTTGAGTTCGCCCTGGTCCAGCGAGTCGACGTCCCCGTAGGACTCCCACTTCTCGTTGCCGAAGAAGTCGAGGTAGTTGTCGATGCCCTGGCCGTCCTCACCCTTGCCCAGGTTCGCTGTCGCGCCGGTGTTGACCGTGCCGTCCTCGTTGTACGCGGTCGGCGGGTCGGCAAAAAAGTGCTTCGCCGCGTCCGGGCTGTGTCCGAGCGCCTCCAGCATCGAGACGGTCGGGTCGTAGCCGGAGCCGTTCACGCCGGAGGGGTTGAACGGGTTCTTGAACGGACTGTTCACCACCTTGTTGTCGGCGAACATGTACGGGTCCTTCTGGTGAAGCTGTGCCACATGTTCGGCGATCGGGTTGAGGAACTTGGCGTCGTAGTTCCCATACCGCATGATGCCGCCGAGCAGCTGGTAGCCGAACGGCCCGCCGTTGTCGTACTTGGCCAGCGGAATGCGCTCCGTGCCGAGCTTGCGCAGCTCCGGGCCCCACTCCGCGGTGAAGTTCTTGTCCTTGGAGGCGGTGGCCAGGTTGAGCCCCAGGTTCTTCTGGAGGTCCTGGACGTCCTTCAGCCGCTCCTTGTCGACCTTTCCGTACTCATACGTATCGGTCGAGAGCTGACCGAAGAAGGCAAGTGACTTCTCCGGGCCGAGCTTCTCGTAGAAGTTCTTCGCGAACTCGGTCGACTTTCCATTGTCGTGGAGCAGTTCGTTGAGCTGCTGGAGTTCGGTGTGCGTGATGTCGCGGCCCTTGGCCGCGAGCGCGGCGGCGCGGGCGGCCTCCTCCTGGTCCAGGTTCGCGTACTTCGGCGCGCTGAAGTCCCGGCCCTCGGTGACGTTGGCCTCCAGGGCGTTCTTGAAGGCGACATCGGTGTCGTTGCAGTTGTCGACGATGAGGTCGATCTTCTTCTGCCACGCCTCGATGTTCTTTCTCTGCTGACGCAGCAGTTCGGGGTAGTCGGGATCATGGCGTGCCGCGATGCCGGCTTCCTCGATCGGGTGCCGGGCAGTCACCTTGCCCTTGACATCGACATGGATACCGGCCGCCGGCCCCTCGTCGTCCCGGATACCGATCAGGTCGTCCTTGGCCTTCTTGATGGCCGCGTGGGCGTCCGCGAGGATCTGCTGGACGCCCTTGGCCTCGGCAGCGGCGTCCTTGAACTCCTTGGCCGTCTTACCGATGAAGGCTTTGGTGACGCCCGCGTTGACGCCCTCCCACTCGGCCTTGTCGGCCTTGGCCTTCATGCCGCCCTCGGCGTCCTCCGCGAGTCGGTTCAGGTCGGTGACCATGTGCGCCCAGTCGTCGGCAGCGGTCTTCAGCTTGCCCACGGGCGCGTCGACTATGTCCTCGAACTTCAGCATGTCCCTGTTCCCCCCACGTACTACTTCAGATACTCGTCGAGCTTGGACACGGAAATCAGATCGCCACCGATCTGCACGTCGTCCTTGGCATGGGCGGACTTGGTGTAGTTCAGGTGGTTCGATATCTGCGCGCAGGCGTCAAGGAGCGTCTTCAGGTGCGTGTTCCACCGGTCATTGACCTTCAGCAGCGCGGACCCGCTGTCGAAGTTGCCGTTGGTGAGCGCAATCGCCGCGTCGAAGGTGGTGGGACGGGCGCGGTCCGCATCCCTGGAAAGCCGGTCACGCAATTCGTATGCGTCATGCCCAATGGCCCCCAGGTTGTCCTGATTGACCGCCAGGTCGGCATTGGCAGGACCGGCCTGACCGCCGGCACCTCCCTCGACCCCGTTGAGGCGCATATCGACCCGCCGCGTCGCATCAGCGCGAAGAGCCGCCCACTCCGCATCAAAAGCCATGAACTCCCCCGAACCCAGTTGTGGTTATCACCGAAGCCGCCACTTCCGACTTCACCGACACCCACGCTAGCCGTTCCGCTTCGGCCCACCAACGCCGGAGGCGCTCGCCCCTTCAGCCGATCCGAACAAACGGGACTCAAGAGACAACCGGCACCCCGGCATACGATGTTCGCAACTCCTTCATCTGCTCTTCGAGCCTCATTCGGGCTTCCTCGGAGTCGTCTCCGACCGCTCGTCCCGCGCCGCGCTACTCGGGCTTCAGCGCAGGACGCTCCTCCAGCCCACCATCGTCGGCACAGCCCGACTCCCGGGCCATGGAAAGGGAAACCGAGTGGACCAGCGCCGCCTGGGCACTTCTCAGCTCTTCGGTGTCTCCCTCCGGAGCCTTCCTCTGGCTGATCAGGACTTCCACGTGGGCCGGCGACTCGCTCGACCCAGTGAGCTTGTCGCTTGTACACGCGAACTGCAGGAACGAACGGTCCGATCCGGCCGAAGCCTTCTCCCCCATGCGGAACGCGCGCAGCCCCGAGGCAAGGTCCCCGCCGGTCTCTGCCAACTTCCCGTAGACCAGGTGGAACTGGATTCGGATCTCTTCGTGATTCGACTCATCGCCCGGGTAGATCCGACACAGGTCCTCCGGCACCATGCTCGGCTTCTCACTCAACGGGGAGAAATTGTCGATCAGCTTCTGGACTGCGTTCACCGTCGTCGAGTCCTTCCCGGTCGGCTCGAACTTCTCCGCCCCCGAGATCAACTGCAACGCCTTCGCGGCATCCGCGGACACTGCACCGCCGCAGAGCCCTGCGGCCGCCACGGTCTTCTCCTTCGTGACCGACTCGGGTTCCCCGCTACAACCGACAAGTCCGGCCAGCCCCAGCGACATGAGGGCCACTCCGCACACGGAAGAACGCCCCGAACCTGCAACGCGCCGAGAGCGGGTCCGCACGCCGCCTATCCCACTGGTCCTCATCAGTCCTCCTGGGCCACATGTGTGTTCATCAACCATTCGACAGCTACCCGCGTATACATCGGAATCAGGCACGGGACTCCTGCCCGGAGAGACTCCGTGGAGCAGTCACCGCCGAAATCTCATACAGGCGGAGCCTAGTCCGGATGGCCCAACTTCCTTTCCCCGCCCGCGGCGGCATGCGCATGGTGCAGCTACGCCCGGCTGCCGACTGCGAGGTTCGCAGTGACCGGAATGTGCCCCTCTTGCTCGGAATCTGCTCAAACAGATGGCTGTACTGCGGACCGCTGCTGCGGGATGGACGCCATGGACCGCATCGACGTGGCCACTGTCCCTACCTGGATCAGCGCTGCCGTCTCCACCCTCGTCCTTGCGCCGTGCCGTTCTGCCGTTCACCGGCGGCCGATGGAAGCGGTTGGAAGATCCCCGCCACCGTCCACCTTCTCGAACAAGGCTGCCGCTCTGGCAGCGGTGTTCAAGGCCCACCGCCCCGTGCTCAGCAGGCCTAGGCCCACGATGCCCAGGCCCAGCCCCAGAACCATCCACCACACGCCGCGCTCCGCGCCGGTGAACGCCGTCCCGCCGCCGGGCAGGACCGGTCCCACGATCGTTCCGGAGATCGCAACGCCCAGGGTGGTGCCGGTCTGCCGGCCTGCGGAGGCCAGCGAGGCGGCCACCCCGGCCATCGAGCGGGGCATGCCGGAAACCGCTGTGTTGGTGATCGGCGGGTTCACCGTGCTCAGGAAGATGCCGAACAACAGGTAGGTCGCGAACACGGCCGGCAGTGGGGTTTTCGGTCCGAGCCAGAGCGACGCACCGCCGCCCAGCGTCAGCGCGCCCCCGGCAACCAGCAACGGAAGCCTGGGACCGCGCGCACCGACCAGCCGGCCGGTGACCGGGGAGAGCACGACGACCAGTGCCCCGACCGGGAGCAGGCACAGTCCCGTCGCCAGCGCCGACTGACCGCGTACATCCTGCAGGTACTGGGTGGTCACGAACAGGAATGCGCCGAACCCGCACAGCGCGAAGAGCGCCATCAGGATTGCGGAGCTGAACGGCACGCTGCGAAACAGACGCAGTTCCAACAGCGGGTCGATGCGGCGTGGTTCGTAGCCGACGAGGCCCAGCACTCCGACCGCTGCCACGCCGAGCAGGCCCAGGATGACCGGCGAGGTCCAGCCCAGCAGCCTGGACTCGGTGATCGCGAAAACGACGCTGCCCAGTACCAGGATCACCAGCACCTGGCCCACGGGGTCGAACCGGCGGGCCCGCGGTGCGCGTGACTCGGGCACGAACAGCGCGGTGCACACGATCACGGCGGCCGTGATCGGCACGTTGATCCAGAAGACGGAGTGCCAGCCGAAGCCGTCGACCAGCGCGCCGCCAAGGACCGGGCCCAGCGCCAGCGACAGGCCGGTCATCGAGCCGAACACGCCGATGGCCCTGGCCCGCTCAGCCGGGTCGGAGAATGTGGTCGCGACGATGGCCATCGCCACCGGGTTGAGCATGGTGCCGCCGACGGCCTGCAGCGCCCGCGCCCCGATCAACCAGGGGAGGGTCGGAGCCAGGCCGCACAACAGCGAGCCCAATCCGAAGACGGCAAGGCCGACTTGGAAGATGCGCCGACGGCCGACCCGGTCGGCGGTGGATCCGGCCAGCACCAGGAAGCCGGCCAGCACCAGGGTGTACGCATCGATCGTCCATTGCAGGCCGGACATCGAGGCATGCAGATCGCGGCGCATTGCCGGCAGCGCGACGTTGACGATGGAGATGTCCATCACCACGACGATCACGCCGGCACAGCAGATCGCGAGCACCAGGAGTCGGCGGCGCCGACTGAGTTCAGGCATGCGGGCTTCTCCCGTCGAGAGGGATTACTGACGGTCGGCAGTAAGGGGTCAGCGGCAACTGACCCCGAAGCTAGGATTTAGAGCGTGGTCGAGGTCAATCCGCAGCCTGAATCACGGCGCCCTCAAGCCCCTTCGCAGGCGGGTCTGAGCATCGGCGAAGCCGCCCGCCGCACCGGAGTCAGCGTGCATACCCTGCGTTACTACGAACGTGTCGGCTTGGTCGTCACCCCCGTCGACCGCACCCACGGCGGTCGACGCCGCTACCACCCACTCGACCTTGAGTGGATCACCATCTGCACCAGACTGCGGGCGACCGGCATGCCCATCCGGGGCATCCGTCACTACGCCGAACTCGTCGCGGCAGGCCGCGGCAACGAAGAAGAGCGATTGGACCTGCTCGAGTCGCATCGCGCCGACGTGCTGGCCGGCATTGCCGAACTCCAGGAGAACTTGAAACTCATCGACCACAAGATCGACGTCTACCGAGGCCGACTCGCCGCTGGTGACGCCGACCAGCTATGGGCGCCCAACCGCTCACCGGGTGCTGACTGAGCAATCTCTCCGCTCCTCACCCATGCGGAACGCGCGCAGCCCGAAGAGCAAGCCCCCACCGGTCTCTGCCGACTTCTCGTGAGACGGTCACCCGCTCATCCGTCGGTCGTAGGACACGGCCTTCCGTCTGGCCGCGGGTCCCGGTCGTACCGGGACCCGCAACTCGCCGCACACGCGCGGTCAGTCCGCGACGACACCGCCCAGGAAGCTGGCCCAGGCGGCGGGGGCGACGGCGAAGGTGGGACCGTCGGTGACCTTGGAGTCCCGGACGTGGACGGTGTGGGGGCAGGCGGACACCTCGACGCAGGCCTCGCCCTCGTTGTTGCTGTAGCTGGACTTGCGCCAGTCGTAGGCGACTTCGACGCAGGCGCCGCCCTCGTTGCCGCTGTAGCTGGACGTGAACCAGGAGAGCTCGGGGCCAGTGGTCACAGTTGCCTCGCCTTCGCTTCGATGATCTCCGCCGACTTCCAGGGGTTGAGCGCCTGGGCCCGCAGGATGCCGAAGAGGTCGAACATGTCACCCACCTGCTCCGGCCTGGCGATCAACCTATCGCCACCCTGCGCCTCCACGTACACCAGATTGCGGCCTTCCGCCGTACACATCAACTGCATCGGCCCCATCAATCCCGCGTGCGTGTGCTGATCGGAGGGCATCACCTGCACGGTGAGGTGGTTCATCCGCCGCATGCAGTCCAGCAGATGCAGCAACTGCTCCTTCAACACCTCGGGGCCACCGAGCGTCCGGCTCAGGACCGACTCCTCGATGACGAACCCGACGTACGGCGGCGGCGTGCGCATCAGCACCGCCTGCCGTTCCAGTCGCGCCTCGACATGCCGGACGATCTCGTCCTCGGTGTACGCGGGTTTGCGCGCCCGGTACAGGGCGTACGCGTACGCCTCCGTCTGGAGCAGCCCCGGGACGAGCATCGTCTCGTACGCGCTGATGACCCGCGCCAGCCGTTCCAGCCGCGCCCAGTCCAGGAACTTCGCGGGGTACTTCTCCTCGTCGATCAGCTCGATGCACGCCTTCAGCGCACCACCCGCGAGGAAGACCCGGTCCGCGTCGGCCAGGAGTTCCAACGCCGGAATGCGCTCCGCCCGCTCGACCGCCCCCATCAGCGACTCCGAGATCAGCAGCTGGTCCGCCGCACCCTTCTGCGTGAGCCCCGCCCGCACCCGGTGGATACGGAGGAGGTCCCCCACCAGCCTCCGTACCTGCGACGGCTCCTCACTCGTCCCCACAGTCACCACCACCTCACCACAGTCTGCCGATGTGAACCGCGTCCTCCTGGTGACGCTACGCATCCATCGGAATGCTTGAAGTCATGACGAGCAAGAAACTCCCCGAATGGGTGCCCACGGCCGGTCTCCAACTCCACCTGACCGGCATCTACTTCGACGCCATCCGGCTCCGCGGCGTACGGGGTGAGGCGGTCCTGCACCACCTCAAGACCCTCACCGAAGGCGAACCGGGCCCGGTCGTACGGGAGATCGCGGGCGGCCGGTGGATGTACTTCCTGGTCCCGCCCGGTTCGAGCAAGGAGTACGACTGGCCCCCGGGCGCCCGGTGCTTCGGGCTGGCTGCCCGGGACCAGTACGTGGGCATCCCCGCCCCCGACGGCAACACGTACCCGCTGAGCTGGCGGTACGGGGCGCCGCGGGAAGGGGAGTTCGTGGACGTGGAGCTGTTGTACGGGCTGGTGATGGCGCAGTTGGTGCCGGAGGAGGGGTGAGAGCCGGCGCCTCAGCGCGTTGTCGGCATCACGTCCGCCTGGTCGCTGTCGTCATCGGAGCGTTGTTGCGGGCCAGGTGAACGGCCGAACGAATGCAGTGGGGCGCGAAAGTCACCGGGCGACGCGCACGCGGAATCGAGCGCGCGCTTCAGTTCGGCTTCTCTTCGTAGGGAGCCTGGCCGTAGGGCGCGTTGGGCCCGGGGGGAGCGGTCGGCGGGGGTGCGTAGGCCGAGTGCATGGGCTGGGGCTGCTGGTACGGGTTGGGGTGCGGGAGCTGGTACGCGCCCTCGGGTGGGCCGGCTGCGGCGGCCTTACGGCGACGGGAGCGGGTGGCCAGGGCGGCGGCCACTGCGCCGACGAGCACGACCACACCGATCCCGATACCGACCCAGAGACCCGTGTTACTGCTGCCGTCGTCGGAGACGGCAGCTCCTGCGACCGACTTGTCGTCCTTCGAACCCTCCCTCGCCTTGGAGGGCTCGGCGGAGGCGGAAGGACTGGGACTCTCGGCCGCCGCCAGGTCGGGCAGCGGGTACACATCGGCCGGACCGGGATCGCCCGGCGTCGTCAGGGCGATACGGGGGCGGACAGAGCCGTAGCCCACGTAGTCATTGCGCTTGACGCCGCTGGTCGGGCCCCCTGCCGTGTTCAGCATGACGCGGAGGACCTGGTTGTTGGTCCAGTCGGGGTGCTTGGACCAGATCAGGGCGGCGGAGGCGGAGGCGATGGCGGTGGCGTCGCTGGTTCCATGAGACCTGCAGAGGCCTCCCTTGCCTCCGCATGCATGGACCATGTCCTCTCCCGGAGCCGAGAGGTCTACTTGAGCGCCGTACTGAGATTCTTCAGTCTTCTTGCCATCTTTACCGAGCGCGCCAACCCCAACAACACCAGGAGTAGCAGCTGGATACTCCGACTCGTTTTGCGCATTGCCAGAATTTCCAACCGCAGCGAAAATAAGAGCCCCCTTTTCAAGGGCATATTTCACCGCATCTTCCAGATCCTGCGAGCCAGTCGAGTCCCCCTGGGAAATGTTAATCACTTTGGCGCCGTTGTCCACCGCAAAGCGGATTCCCGCAGAAACATCCTCACTGAAATTCACACTACCCGTAGCACCGTTAACTTTTCCGGTATCGTCCCTCAATCGGACAGGTAGGATCTTGGCTCCAGGAGCGAGCCCGAAGGCGCCGTCCCCTCCTCCCGACTTGCCGGTACCCGCGATCAGGCCAGCCATCGCCGTTCCGTGAGTGTCGTAGTCGACTTGCTCATCACCAGGGGATTCAGGCGCCAGGTCCAGCCCTTTGAGCACCTGTCCGACGAGATCGGGATTTGAGGCATTCACTCCGGTGTCGATGACTGCAACTGTCACGTTCTCACCAGTGCTCACCTTCCACATCTGTTCAGCCTTCATAGCGTCCAGATGCCACTGATCCGATCGGACAGAATCCGCAGTCGCAGGAATTGCTCCAACCAGCAGCAGCCCCAGCGCGGTGGACACCACAGTTGCGCAGCGAGTGGCCCCCGCCAGACGGGTGCTCCTGGTATGCATTCAGATACCTTTCAGTGAGTTCTTACCGTTCAGTCGATGACTGGGGGCACCACAGATCGCCCGTTCTGCCAGGTTTCCTCATCTTCTATGAGGTAATTCGGCCTCTCTTCGCTCTCATCGCGTCGGCCATCGCGCTGACGCTGCAGGGCATTGCCCGACCGCCCTGCCAGACCGCCGGCACCCGTGCCCTCAGCCGCACGCACCAGACCGGTACCGCCCGGGGTGAAGACCCTGGCACTCGTACGTCCAGGCTGGTTGGGGCGGCCGCCGACAACTCCGCCTGTCTCACCTGCCAGACGCCGACCACCGGCGATGCCGTTCCGGGCGCCACCGATGCCGCCCGTACCCGTGCCATGCGCCATTGATCCACGACCGGACTGGGTTCCCTCACCACCGATGACGGTGCCACGGGGAAGGCCACCCGTCGGCCGACCGGAGACCTGCGGAGCAGGGCGGCCACCAACGATGCCGCTTCCGCCTGAGGGCCGACTTGTCGGCCCAGTGGTCGGACTCACCCGGCCCGGAGAGTTTGCCGGCGGCCGTACTCCCATCGGGGTCTTACCGGTGCTGGTCGTCACAGGCGCTGAGACGGTGCTGACGACGGGCGGAAAACCGCTGGGGAGGGAAGAAGTGCCACGGTCGACCGTTCCTCCAGTAGGCAGACCTGGGGAAGTCACCGACGGTGCCGCTGGAGTCTCTGGCAGCACAGCAACGCTGTCTATGTCCATGCCCACGGGGCGCTGCACCGTGTGAGCCGCCGATGGCGGCGCGCTCGTCGTCCCGGCATGGACGGTCTGAACGGCCTTTGTGCCTCCCGCCTCAGGACCGCGTACAAACGTGGTGGTATCGCTCGCGTTGCCTCCTGTGGTGCTGGAGGTCTCGGCCTGTCGGCGGTATTCCGCGCTTCCGCCCGCCTTGCTTCCGTCGTCCTCCGGCGCGATGACCTCCGGCACAGCCGGAAACACCGGCTTCTCCAGACCCTCGATCTGCGTCGACGAGAAGCTGTACGTCTGAGCCAGCTTCTGCATCTGCGCAGCCGCCTCTTCGCGGTTCCTCTCGCTCGTCGCGAGCAGCGTCTCCGCGGACTTCTTCGCCACCGCCGACGCGTCAGGATCGTTTCGCGCGGCAAGCGCCGCGTCCAGATTCGCCTGTGCGCCCGCCTCCGTACGAGGGATCGACACCTGCGCCGCGGCAACCGCGTTCGACGCCTCGCCCAGCCACTTCGAGGCGCCCTCGCTGTAATCACCCAGCCGCAGCGTCGCGTTGGCCAGATCCGCACTCCAGGTACGGAAGGCGTCGGCTCCTTCACCCTTCCATTCCACCCACTGCGGGCGGACCTTGAGTTCCTCAGCGATCTTGCGGATCTCCGACGCGGCGCTCTTCAGGCGATCAGCGGCCCCTTGGATCTCACCGCTGTTGGCCTGGTCCAGCCACGCCAGCATCTCCTCGTGGGTCTTCTTGTCGAAATCCGTGCCCATGACGCCGCCTCTCTCCCCGTCCTCGTCCCAGTCCTTCGCATGCGGAGAACAACTCCACCGGCATCAATAGGCACTGGTACCGGACGTGTCCCCCGAACCCTCCGGTGTCGCCGGAGGCTTGTGCTCGTTCTTCGCCACAGCGTCCGCCTCGGCCTGGTCGGCCCGGTGGTGGGTCTCCGTGCTGTGCTTGATCGCGAGCATGCGCTGACGGACGTCCAAGTCGACGGACTCGTAACCCTTGTGGGACCCGAGGACCGCGATACTCATGCCCTCGATGGAGTCCGAGAGCAGCTGGGACAGCCCCTCCAACTCCTTGATGACGGTGGAGTACGACGTGTACAGGCCGTCCGCCTCCGACCACTCCCCCTTGCCGCCGCCGAACCGCTCGCGTCCCATGGTGTCCTGGCCGACCTTTCTCGGGCCGGCCGGCGACGCCTTGAGGTCCCGCAGGATCTCCTCGACGCGTTCGCGGAACTTGGTGAACGACGACAGTTCGGTGACCAGTTCGCCCACCGCGTGCTGGGCCACCGCGCCGATGGCGCCCAGCCCGCCCAGGACAGCCAGTGGATACGCCGAGGACTCCGCCCCCGGATCTTCCTGCCCCACAGCAACCTCCCCCGTTCAGCGACAGCCGACTGATGCTTCGGCTCCAGCTTCGGGGTTCACCTTAGCCAGCAGCGGTGGCCGTGCGCACCTCCGGGTCGCGGCCGCAATCCGGAGCACACCGTCCCTACAGGGCTCAGGACTTGGGCACCGCCACCGCTGTCTGGGGACGGATGGGGAGGCGGTTGACCGGGCGGCCGGTGGCTGCTCGTACTGCGGCGGCCACCGCCGCCGGGGAGGTCACCACCGGGACCGCCGAGACGGGTTTGGCTCCGAAGGGGGCCACCACGTCGCGTTCTTCGATGAGTTCGACGATGCGGATGTCCGGCGCGTCCAGGGCGGTCGGGAGCGCGTAGCCGGCGAAGTCGGGGTGGCGGATCAGGCCTCGGGCGGTGCGGAGGTTCTCGGTGAGGGCGGCGCCGATGCCCTGGGTGACGCCCGCCTCGATACGTGCCGCCAGCTGGGCGGGGTTGAGGACCCTGCCGACGTCCTGGGCGACCGCCATCTCCACGACCCGTACGGAGCCGAGTTCGATGTCGACGTCCACCACCGCGCGGACCGCGCAGAAGGCGAGGCCGACGAAGGCGTCGCCCTGGCCGTACTCGTCCAGGGGTTCGGTCGGGTGGGGGCGGCACTGGGCGGTGGCCCAGAGTTCCTTGCCGTCCATCGCTTCCGTGACCGTCGTGGACAGCACCCCGTCGTACGAGGTGATCTTCCCGTCGGCGATCTGCAGCAGCTCCGTGGACATGCCGAACTGGTGGGCCAGGGGCTGGAGAAGCTGGGTGCGGACCATCTTGGCGGCGCGTTCCACCGCTCCCGCCGAGACCCAGGTGTGACGGCCGTGCGTGGCCGGGCCCGCCGGGGGCTGGTCGGTGTCGACGGAGGCCACGTGGACCTCCTCGACGCCCAGGGTCTCCTGGACCACCTGGCGGGCCAGGGTCGAGAAGCCCTGGCCGGTCTCGACCGCGGCACAGATGACCGTGGCGACGCCGTCGTGGACCCGGACCGTGGCCGTGGAGACCTCGTCGGTCCCCTCCGCCCCGAGCATGTGGACCATGCCCAGGGCGTAGCCGACGCCCCGGCGCACCGCGCCCGGTTCGCCCGCACCCTCCGGGCCGCCCGGGAGCAGCCAGTCGTCCTCCGGGGTGTCCTTGGGGAGAACGGGGAGGGGGAAGTCCCGCACCGCCTGCAGGAGTTCGGCCACCGGTGCCGGGCAGGTCACCGTCTGGCCGGTGGGGAGGATGTCCCCGGTGGACAGGGCGTTGCGCAGGCGCAGTTCGGCCGGGTCGATGCCCAACTTGGCGGCCAGTTTGTCCATCTGGCCCTCGTACGCCGCACAGACCTGCATCGCGCCCTCGCCGCGCACATGGCCCGACGGCGGGTTGTTCGTGCGGACCGCCCAGCCCTCGATGAAGGCGTGCGGGACGACATAGGGGCCGCAGGCGAAGGCGACCGCGGCGGCCAGGGATTCGGACGAGGCGTCGGCGTACGCGCCCGCGTCGAGCAGGATCTGTGCCTCGACCTTCACCAGCCGGCCCTCGGCGTCCGCGTGGTGGCGGTAGCGCAGCAGCGTCGGGTGACGGTGGGCGTGGCCGAGGAAGGACTCCTCGCGGGTGGCGGTCAGCTTGACCGGGCAGCCGGTGCGCAACGCCAGCAGCCCCAGGGGGAGTTGGAAGCCGGGGTCCTCGCGGTCACCGGTCGCGCCGGGGACACCGGTGACAACGATCTTCACCCGATCCGGTTCGAGGCCGAAGCAGGCGGCGGCGAGGTCGCGGTCGGTGTGCGGGTCGGTGGAGGCGGTGTAGATCTCCACGCCGCCGTCGGGGCGGGGCACGGCGAGTCCGGCCTCGGCGCCGATCGGGGCCGGGTCCTGACGGCCGATGCGATAGAGGCCGTCGACGACGATCTCGCCGGTGACGTCCGGGTCGCCGTAGCGCAGCGGGATGTGGCGGATCAGATTGCCGTCGGGGTGCAGCGGTTCGGCGGCGAAGGCCTTCTCCGGGTCGGTGACCGGTTCGAGGACCTCGTACTCGACGGCGATGGCCGCGGCGGCGAGCCGGGCCGTGTCGGGGTGGTCGGCGGCGACCGCGGCGATCGGCTCGCCGTGGTGGCGTACCAGGCCGGAGGCGAAGACCGGGCGGTCGACGATCCTGCGCCCGTACGCGTTCTCGCCCGGGACGTCCTCGTGCGTGACGACGGCCCGTACGCCCGGCATCTCGAAGGCGCCCGAGGTGTCGATCGACAGGATGCGGGCGTGCGGGTGCGGGGAGCGGAGGACGGCGGCCCACAGCAGGCCTTCGGCCCAGAGGTCGGCGGCGTACGGGAAGGTGCCCTCGGTCTTGGCGCGGGTGTCGGCGGCCGGGAGGGAGACGCCGAGGCCGAGTACGCGCGGCTCGGTGCCGGGCCCGTCGACCGGTGGGGCGGTGATCCGTGTGCTGGTCGCGTTGGCAGCGGTGGCTGCGTCGTTGCTCACGCCATGCCTCCGTCCTGCGGATACGGCTGAACGCTACCGGCGCCGGGTGCCGCCTGGCGCGGGATGCGGGCCTCGTCGGGCTCCGGGGACGGGGAGCCCGACGAAGTGGGATCGGTGAGTGTCTCGCGGCCTGCGATGACCTCGCTCACGGCGTCGAGGACGCCCCGGTATCCGGAGCAGCGGCAGAGGTTGCCGCAGAGCGCCTGACGGGTCTCCAGTTCGCTGGGGGCGTGGTTGCCCTCCAGCAGGTCGTGGATGGTCATCGCCATACCGGGGATGCAGAAGCCGCACTGGACGGCTCCGCAGTCGGAGAGTGCGCGCTGGACGTCGGACGGCTCGCCGTCCACGGCCAGACCCTCGACGGTACGGACCTCGCTGCCGGCCGCGGTCGCCGCCGGGACCATGCAGGAGGCCACCAGACGGCCGTCCACCTGGACGTTGCAGGCACCGCACTCGCCCTGCGAGCAGCCGTCCTTGGCCCCGGCAAGGCCAAGGCGCTCGCGGAGCACGTAGAGGAGCGACTCACCGATCCAGGCGTCGGCGACCGGCCGGTCCACGCCGTTCACCCGCAGGACGTAGGAGGCGGCGGGGTGTTCGCTCGGGACGGCGAGGGACGGGGGTGCGAGCGGGGTGTCCGGGGCCGGGGCGGTCTCGGGGGCCGGGGCCGGCGTGGGGTCCGGGGCCGGCGTGGGGTCCGCCTCGGGGACAAGGGAGTCCGGGGCCGGGTCGGCATCCGGGACCGGGTCGGCCGCCGGGGCTGCCGGCTCGGGCTCGGGCTCGGGCTCTGCCGGATGTTCGGCCGCCGGGGCGGTCTCGGGGGCCGGGGCGGTCTCGGGGGCCGGGGCCGGCGTGAGGTCCGCCTCGGGAACGTCGGGAACGAGGGCCTCCGTCACGACGGATACAGGGCCGGCCTCGGCGACCGGCTCCGGTGCCGTCTCGGGGGCGTGGGACCGCAGGGTGTCCTCGTAGGGCGCGGCAGGGACCGCGGAGGGCGCCGGAGGGTCCGTCACGAGGGGCGTCGGCACGTCCGTTGCGGAAGAACGCGCGGACGCCGCCTCGGGGGCCGTGTCGACGTACGGGTCGGAGGGCGCCCCGGAGGCCTCGCCCACGGGTGGGGCCTCGGCTCCTGACGCGTGCTCGGGCTCTATGTCCCTACCGGGTGCCGGCTGCTCCACCGGGGGTTCGGTCCCGCCGTCCGCGACCGGCTGGGCCGCCCACGGAGCGGGCGCACCACCAGGCAGCGTGGCCGGAGGGTTCTGGTCCACGTACCACGGGGAGGCGAGAGCCGACGCCGCGAACTCTCCGGACTCCTCCGGCAGATCACCGTCGGCGACCGGAATCGTCCACTGTCCGGTGGGGGCGCCATGGCCACCCTCGTCGAAGCGCCCGCCCTCGTCGGCCTGCCCGCCCTCGTCGACGTGACCGCTCGGGCCGGTCGGCGCGATGTGGTCGAAGTGGCCGCTCTGGTCGGCCGGAGGCACGTGGGAGGACCGACCGTCGAGGCCGACCGGAGCGCCGTGGTCCACCGGAGCACCGTGGTCCACCGGAGCACCGTGGTCCACCGAAGCGCCGTGGTCCACCGGAGCACCGTGGTCCACCGGAGCGTCGAGATCGACCGGAGCGCCGTGGTCGGCGTGGCTGCTGAACTCGGTGGACTCCGTGAAGTTCCACTGGCCGGTCGCGGCCGACGTCTCCCGGTACGGCTGCTGGTAGTCGTACGCGTAGGGCGACTGCGGCTGCTGCTGGTTCGGGTCCGGCCAGTGCACCGCTTCGGGCGTCGGCCGGTCCGCTCCCGCGTCCTGCTCCTGACGGCCCTGCGTCCCCATGGCCCAGCCGCCCGAGGCCGACGGTTCGAACCCGGCCACGGGGGTCAGCGGCACGATCATCGGCGGCACGTAGCCCTGGCCGGGCGCGGCCAGGGGGATGTTCGCCAGGTCCTCCGGCGGCAGGTGGACGAAGGCCGTCGCGTCGACGTCGTACTCGCCGCCGTGCGGGGTCGGCTGCCAGCTCCCGTGCTGCGGCTGCTCCCGCTGCCCGTGCTGATCGTTGTGTTCCTCGTTGCTCACGCCAGTGCCCTCCCCAGCGCGCGTCGGGCCAGCGCGGCGACGGTCCGCCGCAGATGCAGAACCGCGGGGGGCAGCGGTGGTGCCTGGCCCCCGTCGGCGAGCGGTGCCTCGTCCGGGATGCAGGCCGCGGCGACGTACTCGCCGAAGGCCGCCAGCGCGTCGGGGGCCAGGCCCCGTTCGCCGTCCCAGTCGATCAGTGAGGCGATCCAGCGTTCGGCTTCCAGCGGCCGCAGCGGCATCGGGGCGATGGCGCCGACCGCGCAGCGCACCCCGCGCCGGACCGGGTCGAGGACGATCGCCACGGACGCGGTGGCACGGCCGGGGCCGGTGCGGCCGGTGGCCTTCAGGAAGACCTGGGGGGCGTGCAGCAGCGGTACCCGGACGAAGCCGATCAGTTCGGCGGGGCCGAGCATGTCGCGGCCGGCCAGCAGGTGGGAGACCGGGATCTCACGGCGGGCGCCGCCCGGGCCCGCGATGACGAGCTCCGCCTCCAGGGCGGCCAGCACCGGCAGGGTGTCACCGGTCGGGGCGGCGGTGGCGATGTTGCCGCCGAGCGTTCCGGCGTTACGGATCTGGGGCGGGCCCGCGGCGCGCGCGGACGCGGCCAGCGCGGGGATGAGGGCGGAGAAGTCGGGCCGCCCCATGCGTGCGTGGGTGAGCCCGGTGCCGAGGAGGGCGTGGCCGTCCTGGTAGTGCCAGCCGCGGAGCTCGCCGATCCGGCCGAGGCCGACCAGCCCCGAGGGGCGCAGCAGCCCCCTGTTGACGGCCGACATCAGGTCCGTGCCCCCGGCCACAGGAACGGCGGCGGGCATGGCTCCCAGAGCCGCCGCGGCCTCGTCTAGCGAGGCCGGCAGCATCACGGACTGCGTCGCCTGCGGTGCGTGCGTGGTCAACCCAGCTGCCCCTTCCCGGTGTCCCGGCTGTCCGGCTTGTATCGCCGTACGGTACGTGCTCAAAGCCTGGACGTAGCAACTCTGGCACATCTTCCGACCAGTCCGACGCGAGGGTCCGTGAAGGGCATATACGTCCCTGACCAGGGGGATGATCCTGGTTCACCCCGCTTGGGCGCAGAGGGCGAATTGCCGCTCTTGGGCGAGTCCTGGATGACTTATCCGTTCCCGTGGTCCGGTTCCAAGTCCCCGTTCCGGTCGTCGGGTTCCGGTCGTCAGGGTTCGCGGTTCTCCGTTCCGGCCGTCCGGCTCACGTCGTCCGGTTCCGGCGGGAACCCGTTGCGGCTTCGCCGTCTCCCGCGAGGCGCGTGCCGCAGGGGCGGCCGCCGGCCGCCGTCTCCCGCCGGAGTGGCGACCGGCCTCGGAATGCGGCCGGGATCACACGTTCGGGGGCGGTCCTTCGAGCGGGAACCCCGGGACGCCGGGGCGCCGCTGCCAGGGCAACGGGCCGGTCGGCGGACGGTAGTCGACACCGAGCGCGTCAAGTCGGGCGTAGTGCGTGGCCATGCGCCGTTCGAAGTCGGCGAAGTCCCGTTCGGCGGAGGCGGGCAGGGGGGACCAGGCGACCTCCGCGAACGCCGCGAGGCGCGGAAAGACCTGGTAGTCGAGGCGGGCCCGGTTCTGTATGACCTCGGTCCAGACATTGGCCTGGGTGCCGAGGATGTGACGGGCCGCCTCCTCGGTCAGGCCCGGAGGCACGGGCTCGAAGCGGTAGACGTCCTCCAGCGTGCGGACGTAACCGATCGGCATCGGTTCGTCGGGGCCGCCGTCCTGACGGTAGTCCAGGTACACCTGCTGGCTCGGGCACATCACCACGTCGTGGCCGGCCTCGGCGGCGGCGACGCCTCCCTCGTACCCGCGCCAGGACGACACCGCCGCGCCCTCCGCGAGGCCGCCTTCGAGGATTTCGTCCCAGCCGATGAGCCGGCGTCCGCGCGCGCTGAGCCAGGCGTCGAAGTGCCGGATGATCCAGGACTGCAGGGCGTCCTCGTCGGCCAGGCCGGATGCGGTGATGCGGGCCTGGGCCGCGGGCGACTGTCGCCACTGGTCCTTGCGGGCCTCGTCGCCGCCGATGTGGATGAACGGCGAGGTGGCGACGGGGAAGAGGGCGAGGACCTCTTCGAGAACGCCCTCGAAGAAGCGCAGGGTGTTGTCGGTGGGAGCGAGTACGTTCGGGTTGATGCCCCAGGTGTCCCAGACGGAGAGGGCGGCGGTGTCGACGACGTCGGTGTTGCCCAGTTCGGGGTAGGCGGCGATGGCGGCCTGCGAGTGGCCCGGGATGTCGATCTCGGGGACGACACGGATGTGCCGCGCTGCCGCGTAGGCGACGATCTCGCGGATGTCGTCCTGCGTGTAGTAGCCGCCGTGCGGGGTCTCGTCCCACAGTTCGGAGGCCCGGTGGCCGTGCTTGGTACGGGTCCGCCAGGAGCCGACCTCGGTCAGCCGCGGGTAGCGCTCGATCTCGATGCGCCAGCCCTGATCGTCGGTGAGGTGGAAGTGGAAGACGTTCAGCTTGTGCGCGGCGAGGAGGTCGAGGTAGCGCAGGACGTCGTCCTTGGGCAGGAAGTGCCGGGCCACGTCGAGCATCATGCCCCGCCAGGGGAAACGGGGACGGTCCTCGATGTGTGTGCCGGGAAGGACGGGCGGCCCGTCGGAGCCTACGGGTGCGCGGCGGAAGGCCTCGGGACCCAGCAGTTGACGGAAGGTCTGGGCGCCCCAGAAGACGCCTGCGGCACTTCCGCCGGTGATCTCGACGCTCCGGCCCGCTCCGGTGCTCAGCCGGTATCCCTCGGGCTCCAGAGCGGGGTCGATGCGCAGCCGGATGGTGTTCCCGGCGTCCTCGGGTCCCGGTGCGAGCGGCACGCCGAAGGCGGCGGCGAGCGTGGAGCGCAGCCAGCGCTCGGTGTTCTCGGTGCCGGGGGCCGCGGCCAGGGTGGTGGACGGATCCAGCCGGAAGCCGTCGCGCCCGCTGTCACCGGGGTCACCGACATGTACGGGTGCCGGAATCAGTTCCGTGTCCATGGAGCCAGTCCTTTGCCGCTCCACCGGGTCCCACGACCGGGCGGCGCTGTACGGGTACGGGGAAGACCGGCACGAGGACGGTCGTCGCGGTCGAGACTGCCATGTGCCCTCCCCGGTCGGCCGCAGGGGTCCGCGTGGAGGTCGGCCGGGCCCGGGACTTGACGGCTTCTCTCCCCAAGTGCGCGGAGCTGCCGGTGCGGTGGAGCCGCGCGCTCCGGCGAGGAGCGGCACCGGGGGGCTGACGCCCGGCCGACGCCCCCGGCCTGGGTTCCGGACCGCGAACTCCGCGTCCGCGCCGACGAGCCCGCTGCCCGTGACATGTCCGGCGTTCCCACCGCTCCGCGCCCCGGCAGAGCAGCGACCCGTGCACCGAGAAGGGCCCCGCGCACGGCAGAGGCCCTGGGGGATGCAGAAGGCCCCTGGGACGCGCATCCGCGCGCCCCGGGGCCTGGAGCATGGGTGGCCGAACGGCCCCGGACTACTTCTTGTCCTTGCCGCCCTTGTCCTTGCCGCCACCGGCGCCCATGGACTCGTAGATCTCCTTGCACATGGGGCAGACCGGGTACTTCTTCGGGTCGCGGCCCGGTACCCAGACCTTCCCGCACAGTGCGACCACGGGGGTGCCTTCCAGGGCACTCGCCATGATCTTGTCCTTCTGGACGTAATGGGCGAAGCGCTCGTGGTCGCCGTCGCCGTTCGACACCTGCGGCGTCGGTTCTACGAGGGTCCCCGTACCTGCCCCGCGCTCGGGCTCAAGAGTGCTCATAACAGCCAAGGGTACTGAAAGCCCGGAGCTTCAGTTCAGGGAAGGGTCGTCCGGATAGGTGGCGACCATCGCCAGTTCGCTGCGCTGGCGGCGCAGGACCGCTCGCCAGAGATTTTCGGGGCGCGGCGAGGAGACGTCCCCGGGCTCGGACTCGACGACGTACCAGGCCCCCTCCTTGAGTTCGGCCTCCAGTTGCCCCGGGCCCCAGCCCGCGTACCCCGCGAAGATCCGCAGCGAGCCGAGTGCCGCGGCCAGGAGTTCCGGCGGGGCCTCCAGGTCCACCAGGCCGATCGCTCCGTGCACCCGGCGGAAGCCGACCGGGTCACTCCGGTGCGAGCGGGGCCGGGAGCTCGGGGAAGGGTCCTCGTCGCCGGGGATGACGCCCACCCCGAGCGCCGAGTCGAGCGAGACCGGCCCACCTTGGAACACGACGTCGGGTTCGCCGGTCAGATCGGCCCAGGACGTGAGGACGTCGCCGACGCCGACCGGCGTCGGACGGTTGAGCACCACGCCCAGTGAGCCCTCCTCGTCGTGGTCGAGGAGCAGCACCACCGCCCGGTCGAAATTCGGGTCCGCGAGCGCGGGTGTGGCCACGAGCAGTCGCCCTGTGAGCGAGGACACCTCGGTCATGGCAGAAATGATCCCGCATCTTCGCTCCCCGCGGGGGCCGAGTGGGCCGCCCGGGCCCCGGGAAGGCCCGGAGTGCAGCTCAGGGCGCACGGACGCACAGGGAGCGCACATCCCGGAGGCTCTTGCGGACGGTAACCCTCCGCAAGAGCCGGGGAGCAGAGCGTGTTGTGACGGATTCATGACGTTCGCACACCCCCTGCTCTCTTACGGAACGGGGGTCAGGGGCTATTACCCTTTCGGTTGGCCCCTGACCGACCACTGCGGAACGCGAGATTCATGACCGGCACAGACGATGTCCTGCTTGTCCACGGCGGAACCCCGCTGGAGGGCGAGATCCGCGTCAGAGGCGCCAAGAACCTGGTGCCGAAGGCGATGGTCGCCGCGCTGCTCGGCAGCGGACCCAGCCGGCTGCGCAATGTGCCCGACATCCGGGACGTGCGGGTGGTGCGAGGGCTGCTGCAGTTGCACGGTGTGACGGTCCGCCCCGGTGACGAACCGGGCGAGCTGGTCCTGGACCCGACCCATGTCGAGAGTGCCAACGTCGCCGACATCGATGCCCACGCGGGTTCGTCGCGCATCCCGATCCTCTTCTGCGGACCGCTGCTGCACCGACTGGGCCATGCGTTCATCCCGGGACTCGGCGGCTGCGACATCGGCGGACGGCCCATCGACTTCCATTTCGACGTGCTCAGGCGGTTCGGCGCGACCATCGAGAAGCGTGCGGACGGCCAGTACCTGGAGGCCCCGCAGCGTCTGCGCGGCACGAAGATCCGGCTGCCGTACCCGTCGGTGGGCTCCACCGAGCAGGTGCTGCTGACGGCCGTGCTCGCGGAGGGCGTCACCGAGCTGTCCAACGCGGCCGTGGAGCCGGAGATCGAGGACCTCATCTGCGTCCTGCAGAAGATGGGCGCGATCATCTCGATGGACACCGACCGGACGATCCGGATCACCGGTGTCGACCGGCTGGACGGTTACACGCACCGGGCGATCCCGGACCGCCTCGAGGCGGCCTCCTGGGCGTCCGCGGCACTGGCCACCGAGGGCAACATCTACGTACGGGGCGCACAGCAGCGTTCCATGATGACGTTCCTGAACACCTTCCGCCGGGTCGGCGGCGCGTTCGAGGTCGACGACAAGGGCATCCGCTTCTGGCACCCGGGCGGCCCGCTGGACGCCATCGCCCTGGAGACCGACGTGCACCCCGGCTTCCAGACCGACTGGCAGCAGCCGCTGGTCGTGGCCCTGACGCAGGCCTCGGGCCTCTCCATCGTCCACGAGACGGTGTACGAGTCCCGGCTCGGCTTCACCTCCGCGCTCAATCAGATGGGCGCGCACATCCAGCTCTACCGGGAGTGCCTGGGCGGCTCCGACTGCCGCTTCGGGCAGCGCAACTTCCTGCACTCCGCGGTCGTGTCCGGACCGACGAAGCTCCAGGGCGCGGATCTGGTCATCCCGGACCTGCGCGGCGGGTTCTCGTACCTGATCGCCGCACTGGCGGCGCAGGGCACCTCCCGGGTGCACGGCATCGGTCTGATCAACCGCGGCTACGAGAACTTCATGGACAAGCTGGAGAAGCTCGGCGCGAAGGTGGAACTGCCGGGCGGGGCGCTGATCTGACACGGGCGGCCGACGGTCGCTGACGGGGGTCCGGGGCACTGCCCGGGGCCCCCGTTCGTGTTCTCCCCGGTCAAACCCCGAGGGGGCCGGGTTCACGCTGCCGCCCGGTGACACCGTCAGAGGCCCGGAACGGGCCCTTGAGGGCCTGAACAGCAAAGGGCGGTCACCCTGTACGGGTGATCCGCCCTTCGTCGCGCTTGGGGGCTTACTTGCCCTTGGCGGCTTCCTTGAGCTTGGAGCCCGCGGAGACCTTCACGCTGTAACCGGCCGGGATGTTGATGGGGTCGCCGGTCTGCGGGTTACGAGCGGTGCGAGCGGCACGGTGGGTGCGCTCGAAAGTCAGGAAGCCGGGGATGGTGACCTTCTCGTCGCCCTTGGCGACGATCTCACCGACGGTCTCGGCGAGCGCGGCCAGCACGGCGTCGGCGTCCTTGCGAGTCACCTCGGCGCGGTCGGCCAGGGCGGCCACCAGCTCACTGCGGTTCATTTTGTTACTCCCGTGTTCTTCTTGCCTGTGAGGCGTGAGATCGAAGCCGATGCTGCCAGGGCCCTCGGACAGTCCCCGGACCCGGGTCTGCCTTCAGACCCTCGCGCCCGATTACGCATCCTGCCCCCACCTGCGGCGGGAAAGCCAATCCGGCATCCTCCGGGGTCACACGAAAAGTACCCCTGCCTCGTCGTGGTGACCTTACGTCGACTGCCCGAAAGCGGTCCGCAGCGCATGCGGGGCTCCATGGACGCGCCGCCCGCCCACCCTAAAGGGGCGTTTGGGGTGCCGCGACACGCGACGCGCCGTAGCTCAGACCGACGTGGGGCCCGTCACAGCGCCTCCGGCGGCCTTCGCGGCATCCCGGACGGCGCCGGCGACCGCACCCGCGACCCGGTCGTTGAAGACCGACGGGATGATGTAGTTCGCGTTCACCTCGTCCTCGGCGACGACATCGGCGAGGGCGCGGGCGGCGGCGAGCATCATCTCCGTGTTGACCGTGCGGGACTGGGCGTCCAGCAGGCCGCGGAAGACGCCCGGGAAGACCAGCACGTTGTTGATCTGGTTCGGGAAGTCGGAACGGCCGGTGGCGACAACTGCCGCCGTCTGGCGAGCGATTGCCGGGTCGACCTCGGGGTCCGGGTTCGCAAGCGCGAACACGATCGCGTCGTCGGCCATGGCGGCGACATCGCTGCCGTCCAGCACGTTCGGAGCGGAGACGCCGATGAAGACGTCAGCGCCCACGACGGCCTGCTTGAGCGTGCCGGTGATGGACTCGGGGTTGGTGTTGTCGGCGATCCAGCGCAGCGGCGAGTCGGCCTCGGCGGAGACCAGGTCCTCACGGCCGGCGTGCACCACGCCGTGGATGTCGGCGACGACGGCGTGCTTGACGCCTGCGGCGATGAGGAGCTTCAGGATCGCTGTACCGGCCGCGCCGGCTCCGGACATGACGACCCGTACGTCCCCAATTCCCTTGCCCACCACGCGCAGTGCGTTGGTCAGTGCGGCCAGCACGACGATCGCGGTGCCGTGCTGGTCGTCGTGGAAGACGGGGATGTCGAGGGCCTCGCGCAGCCGTGCCTCGATCTCGAAGCAGCGGGGTGCGGAGATGTCCTCCAGGTTGATGCCCGCGAAGCCGGGGGCGATGGCCTTGACGATCTCGACGATGGCGTCGGAGTCCTGGGTGTCCAGGCAGATCGGCCAGGCGTCGATGCCGGCGAACCGCTTGAAGAGGGCCGCCTTGCCCTCCATCACCGGGAGGGCGGCCTTCGGGCCGATGTTGCCGAGACCGAGCACCGCGGACCCGTCCGTCACAACTGCGACGGAGTTGCGCTTGATCGTGAGGCGGCGGGCGTCCTCGGGGTTCTCGGCGATCGCCATGCAGACCCGGGCCACACCCGGGGTGTAGATCATCGAGAGGTCGTCACGGTTGCGGATGGGGTGCTTGGACGCCATCTCGATCTTGCCGCCGAGGTGCATCAGGAACGTACGGTCGGAGACCTTGCCGAGCACCACGCCCTCGATGCCGCGCAGCCCCTCGACGATCTCGTCGGCGTGCGCGGTGGAGGTGGCGGCGATGGTGACGTCGATCCGCAGCTTTTCGTGGCCGGAGGCCGTCACGTCGAGGCCGGTGACCGAACCGCCGGAGGACTCCACGGCCGTGGTCAGCTGGGAGACCGCGGTGCCGCTCGCGGGCACCTCCAGCCTGACCGTCATCGAGTACGAGACGCTGGGCGCCGTTGCCATGGCCGAGTCCTTCGCTTTCCCTAGCTTCGTTGCTACGTGGCCGCGGCATTCACCTCGGACACGCCCCCCGATCGTCGCACCTACTGGCTGGTATCCGGTAATGGGCGCCGCTTTTCGGAAGATATTTTCCACCACGCGAGACCCGGTTGCCCCAGTGGACCCGACCACGCCTCGCCGGCCAGGAAAAGAAGAAACAGGGGCGCGTCCGAGGAGGCGGGAAGCGGACATCCCCTGAACACGAACAGACCCGCGCCACCGGAAGGTGACGCGGGTCTGTCCTGTCGTCTGAACGGCACCGGCCCGCCATGCTCGCCTCGCGGCAAGTGGTCGCTCGAAGCGACGAAGGTTGGGCCCGGGGGCTTGGATCGAGCCGGTGCCGACACCAATCTAACAAAGACCTCGCGGAAGTGATTCCCGAAGGACGGGCGGGTTCCAGAATCCGTCCCCTGGGCCAGGAACCACGGCGGTCCCTGCCCCCGCGCCCCCGCCCCGCGGCAGGGCCCTCAGTCCCTCAGCAGATCCGGGACGCCGTGCTCGTCCGGCAGGTCCCGCTCCCCCGAGACGACGGTGAGCTGCTGCGTCGCACGCGTCAGCGCCACGTAGAGCACCCGCAGGCCGGCCGGGGACTCGTCCGCGATCTCCGCGGGCGAGACCACCACGGTGGCGTCGTACTCCAGGCCCTTCGCCTCCAGGCTGCCCAGCGCCACCACCCGGTCGCCGAGCTCGGCGAGCCACTTGCGGGCCTGCGCCCGGCGGTGCATCGCGACGACCACCCCCACCGTGCCGTCCACCTCGGCCAGCAGCCGCCGCGCCTCCGCACGCACCGAAGCGGCCAGATCGCCGCCCCGTACGGTCTCGAAGCGCGGCTCCACGCCGGTGGAACGGACCGCCGCCGGTGACTCCATTCCGGGCATCGCGAGCGCCAGGACCTTCGAGGCCAGTTCGGCGATCTCCGCCGGGTTGCGGTAGTTGACCGTGAGGGTGAAACGGCGGCGCGGCCGGGTGCCGAGCGCCTCGTCACGCGCGCGAGCGGCCTCGTCCGGATCGGACCAGGAGGACTGCGCCGGGTCCCCGACGATCGTCCAGGTGGCATGCCGGCCTCGACGGCCGACCATGCGCCACTGCATGGGCGTGAGGTCCTGCGCCTCGTCGACGATCACATGCGCGTACTCGGTACGCTCCGCGGCCAGCCGCTCGGCCCGCTCGCGCTGGCTCTCCTCGCGCTGCGGCATCAGCTCCTCCAGACCGGTGAGCTGGTCCAGCGGGTCGAGATCGCGCTTCTTCTTCGGCCGGGGCGGGGTGCCCAGCAGCGTCTGCAGCTCGTCGAGCATCGCCACGTCGTGCACGGAGAGCGGCCCGTTGCCCTCGCTGTCGAGCCGCTTCAGCGAGCGGGCCAGGCGGCGCACCTCGCCCTGGTTGAGGACCCGTCGTGACCAGCGGCCGAGCCGCTTCTCGTCGGCCATCGCGGCGAGCACCCCACGGGGGGTCAGCTCGGGCCACCACGCGCCCAGGAAGTCGAGGAAGGGCGTCTCGGTGGAGACGTCCTCGTCGAAGGAGGAACGCAGTTCGGCGGCGAGTTCGGGATCGGTGTAGCGGCCCCGACCGGAGGACTTGTTCCACAGGGCGTCCAGAAGCATCCTGCGGGCGCGCGGACGCAGCAGGTTGACCGGGGCGGTGCCGCCGAGCACGGACTGGCGGATGCGGTGCAGCTCGTCGGCCTCCAGCTCGATCCGTGCGCCGAACGCGACGACCCGCAACCGGGTCGGGGTGACCGGGGCGCCCTGGGACTCGCCGGACCCGTCGCCGAAGGACAGCTGGCCGCCCGGGGCCGCCGCCCGGTGGGGGGTGCCGGGCTGCTCCAGTGCGCCGCGGGCCGCCTTGCGCAGCACCTGGAGCATGCGGGAGGAGCCCTTGATCCGGGCGACAGCCGGCTCGTCGTAGGTGGTGGCGCCCTCGACGCCGGCCGCCTCGTCGGAGAGCGAGCCGACGGCCCGGATCGCGACCTGCCCCTCCTCGCCCAGCGAGGGCAGCACCCCTTCGGTGTACGCGACCAGGAGCGGGGTCGGCGAGACGACGAGGATGCCGCCCGCGTACCGCCGCCGGTCCTGGTAGAGGAGGTACGCGGCACGGTGCAGGGCGACGGCGGTCTTGCCGGTGCCGGGGCCGCCTGAGACCTCGGTGACGGACGCGGCGGGAGCGCGGATCACCAGGTCCTGTTCGGCCTGGATGGAGGAGACGATGTCGCGCATGGTGTGGCTGCGGGCCTGGCCGAGGGCGGCCATCAGCGCGCCGTCGCCGATCACCGGGAGCTTGTCGCCGTCCAGGTACGCGGTCAGTTCGGGACGCATCAGATCGTCCTCGACACCGAGGACCTTGCGACCCTTGGAGCGGATCACCCGGCGGCGCACCACCCGGCCCGGTTCCTTCGGCGTCGACCGGTAGAACGGTGCGGCGGCCGGTGCACGCCAGTCGATGACCAGCGGCGCGTAGTCGGCGTCGAGGACCCCGATCCGTCCGATGTGCAGCGTCTCCGCGATGTCGGCGGTGTTGTCCTCGCGTACGGCGTCGTCGGCCGGTTCGACGGAGGTGTACGCACCGTCCGGGCCGCGCTCGCCGTCCTTGCCGAGCAGCAGATCGATCCTCCCGAAGAGGAAGTCCTCGAATTCGCTGTTCAGCCGGTTCAGGTGGATTCCGGCCCGGAACACCTGGGCGTCCCGCTCGGCAAGCGCTCCGGGCGTACCCACCTGGCCGCGCTTGACGGCGTCGTTCATGAGAAATTCCGCCTCGTGGATCTTCTCTTCGAGGCGGTGGTACACACGGTCGAGATGTTCCTGCTCGACACCGATCTCCCGGTTCCGCAGCGAATCGACAGCGGCATCCTGCGCGGCCACCGAGGCCCCCTTCTGACGTGCATTGGGCAGCCGTCAACCTTAGGCGAAGCGGGCCCGCCGCGCACCTGCGGCATCTGTGGCACCTGTCGAAAGGTGCGCCGGTGCCCGGCCGGGCACCGGTCCCACCGCGATTCACGCAGCAGGGTTCCGCGATTCCCGAGGTGTCCCCGCCTCCGGGACCAGCCCGGTACGCCCGTCCGCGCTCGCGTCGCGGGCCGCGTCCGCTGCCGTGCCGGTGACCGATCCGGCGGCCGCCCTGCGCCGGTGCCGGGCCACCCGCTCCCGGTTCCCGCACCCCTCGCTGGAGCACCAGCGGCGTCGGCGCCCACGCGAGGTGTCCAGGTAGAGACGGCGGCAGTTGTCCGCCTCGCAGCGGCGCAGACCGGCGCGCGCCACCGGGTCGGTCAGGAGCTCCACGGCATCACGGGCCACGGCCGCCAGCAGCGCCCCGCACTCGGGATCGGCGCTCAGGGTACGCACCAGCGTGCCGCTCTCTGCCCGCACGGCCCGCAGCCCGGGAGGTGCGGCGGCGGCGAGCGCGTTGACCCGTGCCAGGGCGTTCTCGGCCGTGGGGCCGCCGAGTTCGGCCGTCAGCAGGGAGTCGACGCCGGTCCGTAACTGACGGAAGGCCACCACCCAGGATTCGTCGACCGCGCCGAGATGGGTGCCGCTCGGTACGAGTCCGGCGGCCACCAGCCAGTCGGCGAGCCGTTCGACACCGTCGAGCAGTTCGCAGGTGCCGAAGCCACCGTCCCCGGTGGCCACCAGGTCGAGGCAGGGACGGCCGGAGTCGAACCGCCAGTGGTACGCGCTCTTGCCTGCCGCCATGGGCACCTCACCGCTTCGGAGTGTCCGATCGGGTCTCCCCCAGAGTGCTCCTCCCGGGACCGACCGGGAACCCCTCCCGCCCCGCGCGTCGCGGGGCGCGGGGGCCGTCCCGGCTCCGGGCCAGGGATACGGCGGGACGGGGCCGTGTCTCCGCATCGATCCGGTGGAGGTCGCCGAGCGCCCCTTCACGTCATCCGGCGGCGTCCGCCGTTCGGTTCGAGCCGCGCTCCGCGGCCGGATCCACCGCCAGCCGGTAGCCACGCTTGACGACCGTCTGGATGAGGCGGGGCGTGCCCAGCGCCGTACGCAGCCTCGCCACGGCCGTCTCCACCGCGTGTTCGTCCGTGCCGCTGCCCGGTAGCGCACGCAGCAGGTCGGCGCGGGACACCACCCAGCCCGGCCTGCGGGCCAGGGTGTGCAGCAGGGCCATTCCGGCGGGCGACACCGGGCACGGTGCGCCGTCGACGGTCACGGCGTGACCGCGGATCTCCAACCGGTGCCCGGAGATCGGCAACACGACCGCTCTGGACGGAAGTTCTTCGCACAGCAGCTGGACGAGCGGGGAGAGCCGGAAGCGCTCCGGCTGGACGGTGCCGATCCCGCGGGCCTGGAGCGGCAGGGCGGTGACCGGTCCGACGCAGGCCACCAGGACGTCGTCCCGCAGGGCGCCCAGCAGCTCCGGGAGCAGCCCGCGCTTCTCGGCCCGGCCGAGGAACGAGGCGGCGGCCGGAGCGCTGGTGAAGGCGAGCGCGTCCAGGCCACGGGCCAGGGTGGTGTCGATCAGCTGGTCGAGCGGGGTGATGTCCTCGGGATCCACCCAGCGGTAGACGGGTACGGGGACGACCTCGGCGCCCGCGGCCCGGAGCGACTCGACGAAGCCGGGGAGGGGTTCGCCGTGGAGCTGGACGGCGATGCGTCGGCCCTGCACGCCCTCGGCCAGGAGCCGGTCCAGCACCTCGGCCATGGATTCGGAGGAGGGTGACCATGTCTCGGTCAGTCCGGCGGCGCGGACGGCGCCCTTGACCTTGGGGCCGCGGGCCAGCAGGTCGGTACCGCGCAGGGTCTCCAGCAGCTGGTCGCCGAGACCCCAGCCACCGGCGGCCTCGATCCAGCCCCGGAGCCCGACCGCGGTGGTGGTGACCACGGCGTCGGGGACGGAGTCGATGATCTCCCGTGTGGCGGCGAGGAGTTCGCCGTCGTCGGCGAGCGGCACGATCCGCAGGGCGGGCGCGTGCAGGACGGCGGCGCCCCGTCTCCGCAACAGGGTGCCGAACTCGTCCGCACGGCGTGCGGCGGTCACCCCGACCGTGAAACCCGCGAGGGGTCCCTGCTGTACGTCGTCGTGCATAGGGTCTACCGGCTCTCGTCCCGCTGCTGCCCGATGAATCCGAGGACCGAGCCTGCCAACGAAGCATGACGGCCTTGGTTCACCCGTATTTCCCGCCCGTTACACCGCCCGGCCATCCCGCCCCTCTCGTCACCCGATGCCCGGTGGCCGTCGTCAGCTCTCCGCGTCGCCGGCCTGCCGCGCTCCGGCGGAGCGTGGCAGGCCGGCGACGGTATACCGCCCGGCCGGGGTGTCGGCACGGTCCGTCAGGGGCTGCGGGGCGCGGAGCCCGCCCCGGCGGCCCGGCCTCTCCTCCGTCCGCGCGCGCCGTCCGGCCACAGGCGCGGGCGGCGCTTGGCCGCGACGTCCTCGATCCAGCCGACTACCGGGATCGTCAGCGCCAGCAGGGGCCAGACCAGGAGCAGCATCAGTGCGGTGTACGAGGCTCCTATGTACATGCCGAAGCGGTCGCCGAGCACCGGGACGTTCCACAGCTGGTCGATGATCACCTCGGTGAACATGATCAGCAGGTTGTGCCAGAGGTAGATCGTCACGGCCCGGTTGTTGGCGAGGGTGATCGGTCCCTCCCACCGGGCCGCTCTGCCGGGCAGTCGCCGCCAGGACGGTGCGTACTGGAGCAGGATCGCGCAGAAGCCGAACGACCAGGTGGCCTGGGCGAGCGGGATCTCGTCGAGGTTCCAGCCCTCCTCGGTGAGGTGCCCCGAGGCCCACCAGAGTCCGAACGCCATGACGAACGCGGCGAGCGAGACCGCCAGATAGCGCGGCACCCGTTTCAGGAAGCCGTCGTGATGGGCGAAGCCGAGAATCCAGCAGGAGCCGAACACCGCGAAGTCGACCAGCACTTCGCCGGCCTCGCCGGGAACGGTGACGACCCCGGTGCCGATCACGGCGGTGAGCCCGATCGGGGCGAGCAGGGTCGGCCAGGGCATCCGGCGGAAGGCCTTCAGCAGAAGCGGGGAAGCGAGCACGAACCACAGATAGGCGCGGATGTACCAGAGCGGGCCCACGGCCTGTTCGGCCCAGGACAACTCCAGGAAACCGCCGGGCGATCCGTTCTTCTCGGGGTAGCCGGGAGTGCCGACCGGGAGGAGATAGCAGCCCAGCCTGAGGAACCACCAGATGCCCTCCTCCTTCACGGGCTTCCAGCCGAGCAGGAACATCACCGGGACGACGGCCGCGGCGAACGCCCACATCGGGGGCAGCAGTCGGCGGAGCCGGCCGCGGATCACGTCCCACGCCGGGCGGTTCAGCGAGCGTGCCATCAGCGAACCGGCCAGGGCGAACATGACGCCCATGGAGGGAAACACCACGGTCAGCCAGGCCCAGCCCAGGACGTGGAAGGTGACCACGCGCACCAGCGCGACGGAACGCAGCAGGTCGAGATACCGGTCCCGGCCGCCGGACCGCGTGGCGGCCGGTGGTGTCCCGGACTCGGCCGCCGACGGCGCGGACCGCGCGCGCACCGCCCGTTCCTGCACGGGCTGTTCCTGCACGGGCTGTTCCTGCACAGCCTGCCCTGGCACCGTCTTTCCTGGCACGGTCGGCCGTCCGTCCGTCGGCTGCGGGGAGTACGCGGGGCGCCGGCTCATGCGACGGGCTCGCGCTCGGTGTTCCGCCGCCGGCCCGCCACGACGCCCGGCTCTTCCACGACGCCGGTGCGGCGCAGCTTCTGCCAGCGCAGCCGGCCGCCGGTGAGTGCCGTGATCCAGGACTGGAGCAGCACCACGTACATGAGCTGCCGGTAGAGGACCTGCTGGAGGGGCAGCGAGATCAGATGCCTCATGGGTTCCCGGTCGAGCCGGAAGGCGTACGCGGCGCAGACCCCCTGGACCGCGAGGACGCCGAACCAGGCGAGGACGGTCTTCTGGGTGGGGCCGAAGACGAGCCCGTACAGCAGGAAGACGTCGATGAGCGGGGCGAGCAGCGGGGCGACGACCATGAACAGGGCGACCAGGGGCAGTCCGACGCGTCCGAAGCGCCCGGACGGGCCGCGTTCGACGACGGCACGGCGGTGTTTCCAGATCGCCTGCATGGTGCCGTACGACCACCGGTAGCGCTGCGACCAGAGTTGCTGCACGGACTCCGGGGCCTCGGTCCAGGCGCGGGCGTTCTCCGCGTAGACGACGTGCCAGCCGTCGCGGTGCAGGGCCATGGTGACGTCGGTGTCCTCGGCGAGGGTGTCCTCGCTCATACCGCCGATCCGGTCCAGTGCCTTCCGGCGAAAGGCACCGACCGCACCGGGGATGGTGGGCATGCAGCGCAGGACGTCGTACATCCGGCGGTCCAGGTTGAAGCCCATCACGTACTCGATGTGCTGCCAGGCGCCGATCAGCGAGTCGCGGTTGCCGACCTTGGCGTTCCCGGCGACGGCGCCGACGCGCGGGTCGGCGAAGGGCCGGACCAGTTCGCGGACGGTGCCGGGTTCGAAGACGGTGTCGCCGTCCATCATCACGACGATGTCGTGACGGGCGTGCGCGATGCCGTTGTTGAGGGCGGCGGGCTTTCCGGCGTTGCGCTGGCGGACGACGCGGACCTGGGGCAGCCGCATCGCCTCGACGAGGTCGGCGGTGCCGTCGGTGGAGCCGTCGTCGATCACGACGATCTCGACGGGGTGGTCGCTCGCCACCAGGGAACGCACGGTGTTGGTGATGCAGGCGCGTTCGTTGTACGCGGGCACGAGCACCGAGACCGGTCGGGTCGGCACCGGTCCGTCGGCGCGGCCCTTGCGGCGGGCCCTGCGGGCGTGGAGGTAGGACAGCAGCAGCATCAGGGCGAAGCGGACGAGGACCAGGACACCGATCACCGCGAGCCCGGCGGCCAGGACGTCCGTGAGCTGCTCCGAGAGGCCCACGGCCCAGACGAACGCCCGGCCCTGCCAGAGCACGCGTCCGGTGACCGGGGTGTGCGCGCTGGGGGCGCCGAGGGCTGTGGTGAGGTTGGTGAACTCGTAGCCCCGCTGCTGCATCCGCGGCAGGAACGCGTCGAGGGCGGCGACGGTCTGGGACCTGTTGCCGCCGGAGTCGTGCATCAGGACGATCGCGCCCTTGCCGCCCTCGGGGGTGGCGCGCTCGATGATCGCGGGGACGCCCGGACGCTTCCAGTCCTCACTGTCGGTGTCGTTGACCACGGTGAGGTAGCCGCGGCTGCCGACGTACCGCGTGACCGGCCAGGACTCGTTGTCCATGGCGTCGGCGAAGGAGGAGTAGGGCGGCCGGAACAGGGACGTACGGATGCCTGCCGCGCCCGCCAGCACCAGCTGGTTCTGGGAGAGTTCCCAGTCGATGCGGGAGCGGGACTGGTAGGAGAGGTCGGGGTGGTCGAAGGTGTGCAGCCCGACCTCGTGTCCCTCGTCGACCATGCGTCGGACGAGTTCCGGGTAGCGCGAGGCCATGGTTCCGGTCACGAAGAAGACGGCGTGCGCATGGTGCTTCCTGAGTGCGTCGAGCACCTTCGGGGTCCACTTCGGGTCCGGCCCGTCGTCGAAGGTGAGCACGATGCGGTGGTCGGGGACGGTCAGCGAACCGGCGGGCCCGGTGGTGCTCCGGGCGTCGATGACCGGGCCGCCGGCGAGGACCGACTCCGGTACCCGGTCGGTGGCTGCCGGGGGCCGGACCCGGTGGTCGGCCAGGATCTCGCTGTGCACGTAGCCGCGCAGCATCAACATGGCGAGCAGGGCAACGAGGAGCAGGGACGACAGCAGATGGCGCAGGGGTAAGACGCGCCTGCCTCTCCGCTTCCGGTCGTTGCGTCTGCCCCGCGGGGCAGCGGAGGTCATCTTTGGGCGCCTTCTTGTTCGTGCACGGGAGGTTGCGGGGATGCGGCCGGCGGCGTGGTGCCGTCCACGGGCGGGGTCGAGGCGCCTGCGGAGGGCGTCGCGGTGGTGTCGGCGGACGGTGCCGGGGTCGTGGGCGCCGCGCTGGGCGTCCTGCCGCCGCCGGTGGACGGCGTCGGGGGCGGTACGGCGGGCGCGGACGACACGGCGCTCCTGCTGGGGCCGGCCGGAGCGGAGACGGTGGTACGGCCCGCGGGGGTCGCGGTGCCCCCGGGGGTGGTGGGGCCGGTGGTGGTGGTTCGGCCGGCCACCGCCCTGTCGGGCAGGGGCTGCGCACCGGTGCTGCCCGTCGGCGCGGGCGACACCTGGACCACGTCCGCGTCCTTGTGTTTCTCCGGACCGGAGAGCGGCAGCCAGGGAGCGCTCGAACTGCCGCCGATCAGGGCGACGGTCAGGGTCACGCCATAACAGGCACAGACCGCGGCCAGGCCCCAGCCCAGACGCCTCAGCTTCTTGCCGCGCCGTCCGCTCTCGTCGACGAAGACGGGGCCGTCCGCGCCCTCCGAGGTGCTCGGCTGCACAGCCAGTTCGGAGAGCTGCCGGCCCAGGCCATCGCGCTGGACCGTGACTTCGTTCGGCTCATGTGTGTGCCCCGAACGGGCACCTTCATGCCAGGTTTTCACAGGTGTACGCACTTTCCGCATTCAAGGATCGAGGTGCGCACGACTGTCCGCTATGCACTTCCGGCTGGGTCCCCGTTTTGTCCGCACCCTGCCCAAGTACACCCGGGCGAATGAACCCGGTACAGGCCAATGGATCTCTTTCGCTCGATCAGGTGTATTTCTGCATGAGGGAGGCATCAGCCTCCGGCAACCAGCTATCGCCGGGTCGCACCATCCAGCCCTCCTCGGAGCCCAGTTGGTCCGCGGCTTCACGCAGGGCGTCGAGGCCGGGGTGACGCAACCCCTTGCGCCAGACCAGCAGGAGCGGGGAGAGCGGTACGGGCCGGACCAGCGGACGCACCACGGTGCCCGGTATCGGCGGAAAGTCGACCACGCACAGGACCGGGCACCGGGACTTCTCCATGACCCGTTGGAATTCGGCCATGCCGATCGCGAGCGGGGAGGGCGGCGCCAGCTCGACGCCCCACTCGGCGAAGAGCAGCCGGGCGAAGTCCGTCCACTCCTCGGTGCGCGGATTCCCGGCGCCCGCATAGACGGTCTCGCCGGCCAGGTCGTCCGGCGAGAGGGCCTCGTACGCGGCGAGACGGTGATCGGCGGGGAGCAGCAGGGCCATCGGCTCGTACCGCACCGGCTGTATGCCGAGCCCCGCCCGGATCGCGGGGTCGAGTCCGGCGGCACGGCCGAAGGAGACGTCGAGCCGCCCGGCGAGGATCTCGCCGGCGGCCCAGGTCAGTCCGCTCTCGAAACGCGCCATCAGCTCGCACGTCGGAGCCAGCTCCCGCGCACGGGCCAGGACGCGAGCGGCCGTCATACCGTCGGTGTTGAGGTCGACGAAGAGCGGCCGGGCCGCGGGGTCGGCGAAGGCCGCGGCAAGATCGGCATGCGCGTCAAGGACCCGCCGGGCATACGGGAGGAGCCGCTCACCGTCGGCGGTGAGCGCTACCTGCCGGGTGGTCCGCAGGAACAGCTCCGCACCCAGCTCGCGCTCCAGCCGCCGGATGTCCCGGCTGAGCGCCTGCTGGGCGACGTAGAGGCGGGCGGCGGCACGGGTGAAGTGCAGCTCCTCGGCGACGGCGACGAAGGCGCGGAGCAGCCGGGCATCGGTGAGAGGGAATGTCCGGGCGCCCGGATCGGCAGCGGAGGAGGTCATACCCAGAAATTTACAACGCAGATGCGTTAATGGGTGTGGGAAAGGTGTTGGACCCCGGGGACGGAGCGCCGCGAGGGTGGGGCCATGCCGCACGAGACATCCCCGCACACCGAGCCCCTGCTCACCGTCTCCGGAGATCTGCTGGTCGCCGCTGAGCGGACCGCCGCCACCAAGCCGGCGCCCACCAACCCGTACCGTCGGCTGCTCGCCACCCCGGGGGCCCGCGCGTTCACCGCGGGCAATCTCGTCGCCCGGCTCCCCATGGGCATGTTCAGCGTCAGCGCGGTGATCATGATCGCCGGGGCACGCGACTCGTACGCCCTGGCCGGTGCCGTCACCGCGGCCGGTCTCGCCGCGACGGCAGTGGTCGCGCCCTGGACGGCCCGGCTCGTCGACCGGTACGGGCAGGCCAGGATCGCCGTGCCCGCCACCGCGACCGCCGTCCTCGGCTCGCTCGCCCTGCTGCTCTGCGTGCACTACGACGCCCCGTCCTGGACCCTCTTCGCCTCCTATGCCGCGACCGCCACCACCCCCAACACCGGCGGGATGTCCCGGGCCCGCTGGGCGCATCTGCTCCGGGGCGACCCGGCCGCCCTGCACACCGCGAACTCCTTCGAACAGGCCGCCGACGAGCTCTGCTTCATGCTCGGACCGGCGCTCGCCGCCCTGCTGTGCGCGGCGCTCTTCCCGGAGGCCGGCACCCTGGTCGGCGCGGTCCTGCTGATGACCGGTGTGCTGATCTTCGCCGCCCAGCGCGCCACCGAACCCCCGGTGGCGCCCCGCACCCACGCGGGCTCCCCGCTCCGCACCCCGGGCATGCCGGCCCTGCTCGCCGCGTTCCTCGCCACCGGTGCGGTCTTCGGCGCGATGGAGGTCGTCACGATCGCCCACGCCGGGGGCGCGATCCTGGCCCTCCAGGCGGCCGGATCGTGTGTGGCGGGGCTGCTCTACGGATCGTTGCGCCCGGCCGCGGACCTCCGGCGCCGGCTGCTGGGCTGCCTGACGGGGATGACGGCACTGATGTCGCTGCCGCTGCTCGCCGTCTCCTCGACCGGTTCGCTGCTCGCCCTCGCGGGCGCCCTGCTGCTGGCCGGTGCGGCGACGGCCCCGACCATGGTCACCGGCATGACGCTGGTGCAACGCCTGACCCCGGAAGGCCAGTTGAACGAAGGCATGACGCTGGCCGTGACCGCGCTGCTGGGCGGGATAGCCGCCGGTTCGGCGACCGGAGGCTGGACGGTGGAGCACCTCGGAGAGGTGACGGGATACGCCGTGCCGGTGTGCGCGGCCGGACTGGCGCTGGCCGTCGCGACGGTGGGGGTCCGCGTCCGCCGGGGCTGAGGCCGGGGGCCTGGGGTCGTCCGGGCCTCGGGCCCCGGGAGTGGGGCCGGTCGCCACGGGCACGCGAGGGCCTGGGAATCCCCGGCTCCCCCGGGAACCCCGGGAACCCCGGGAAACAGAACGAGGACCCCGCTGCCGGTGGGCAACGGGGTCCTCGTTCACATGGGAATTGTGGAGATGGCGGGAATCGAACCCGCGTCCAACGGTGCAGAACCAGGGCTTCTCCGTGTGCAGTTCGCTGCGCTTTTCTCGGCCCCGGAGATCACGCGAACAAGTCTCCGACGGGCTCAGTCACTGTTTGATTTCCTTCCAGGCCCCGTGACCGGGTCTAGAAGTTTAGATCCCTTGATGATGCCAGGATCCGGGTCGGGATCACCCCCGGGCTGACACTTCGCAAGTCGCTACTTAGGCAGCGAGGGCGAAGGAATCGCGCTTGGTGTTGGCGATTATTGGTTGCGACATATGGTTTACGAGATCATTGCCGCTTCCTCGACACGCTTCCCCTGCTTCGACATCCGCTGTCGAAACCGATCATCCCCATGTTGTGTTTTCAAAAGTGCACCCGCTGTGAGGCGCAGTGCCATCGTACGTGACCAACGCGCGACGATGCCAGCCTATTCCTGCCGACCGGCTCCGACGGCTTGCCGGTCCGTACGCTCCCGGCTGCGGAAGGGCCCTACGCGCTGCGCTGGCGTCGGCGTGCGGCCGCGATCGCGCGGTTGGTCTCCCGCGTGTCCTGCTGCTCCCGCAGGGTCTGTCGCTTGTCGTACTCCTTCTTGCCCTTGGCGAGGGCGATCTCGACCTTGACCCGGCCGTCCTTGAAGTACAGCGCGAGCGGCACGATCGTGTGCCCCGACTCGTTCGCCTTCGACTCCAGCTTGTCGATCTCCGCCCGGTGCATCAGCAGCTTGCGCTTCCGCTTGGCCGAGTGGTTGGTCCACGTCCCCTGTACGTACTCCGGGACATGGATGTTGTGCAGCCATGCCTCGCCCCCGTCGATCTGGACGAAGCCGTCCACCAGCGAGGCCCGGCCCAGCCGCAGCGACTTGACCTCGGTCCCCATGAGCACGAGGCCGCACTCGTAGGTGTCGAGGATGTGGTAGTCGTGCCGCGCCTTCTTGTTCTGCGCGATGAGCTTGCGCCCTGTGTCCTTTTCCTTAGCCATAGTGTGGCCATTTTCGCACTACGACCCGCCTCCGAGGCCACTCAATACTGTCTCGGCCCGCCGCTCGGCCCCCGCACCGACCACGAGGTCCGGGCTGATGCCGCTCCCCTCGACACTGCGGCCCGCCGGGGTGCGGTAGTGGCCGACGGTGAGCTCGGCCACCGAGCCGCCCGCAAGCCTGCTCGGCATCTGCACCGACCCCTTGCCGAAGGTGCGCGATCCGACGGTGACGGCGCGCCCCCGGTCCTGGAGCGCGCCGGTGAGGAGCTCGGCGGCGCTCATCGTGCCGCCGTCGACGAGGACGACGAGGGGGCGGTCGGTGTCGCCGCCCGGCTGGGCGTAGAGGGCGCGCTGCTCGCCGTGCACGTCGTAGGTGGCAACCAGGCCGCCGTCCAGGAAGGCGGAGGCGGCGGTGACGGCCTCGGTGACCAGACCGCCGGAGTTGCCACGGAGATCGAGGAGGATCCCGGCGCCGGCCGGTGCGTTCCGGACCGCCTCACGGATCTCGGCGCCCGACCCCTTGGTGAACGAGTCGACCTCGATCAGTACAGCTGCGGAGGAATCGGAACGGTCCAGTCCGATGTGCCGCACGGTGACCGCCTCCATGCTGAGCCTGGCCCGCCGTAGCGTCTCGGTCCGCACGACGCCGTCGCGCTGGATCCCCAGCACGACGGTGGTGCCCACGGAGGCCTCCGTGCGGTCTCCGCGCAGCAGGGCGACGGCCTCGGCGACCGGCAGTCCGTCGACCCGGCGGCCGTCGACCGTGCGGAGCAGATCGCCCGCCTCGACACCGGCCCGGTCGGCGGGGCTGCCGGGCTGGACCCGGGCCACCTCGACCAGCCCGTCGGCGGAGCGCTCGGCGGCGATCCCGACACCGGTGTACGAGCCGTCGAGGGCCTGCTCGAACTCCTCGTACTGCCGCTCGTCGTAGACCGCGCCCCAGCGGTCACCTATCCGACTGACGGCCTTCTCGGCCGCTTCCTTGCCCGACTTGCCGTCGGCCACGGCCTGGGCGGCGGCGTCCGCCACTTCGTCGCTCTCGACGGTGGAGGCGACGGAACGGGTCGCCAGGTCCGAGGACTTCACGCCGTCGCGCGGCAGCGCGCCGGTGGCCGCCGCGGTGGCCAGCACGCTCGCGAAGACCAAGGCCAGGGCCGCCCCGCGACGCACGCCGCGGGGCCCGAGACATGGTGAGGGGCCTGACATGGCGTCGAGTCTAGGACAACGCCCCCTGGGCGCACGGCCGGTTGACCGTGCGCCCCAGGGGGCGCTTGTCACACCTTGAGGTACTTGCGGAGCGCGAAGAGAGCGGCAACCGCGGGCATCAGCAAGCCGATTGCCAGGACCAGGGGCAGCTTGGTGAAGACCGCGTCCCAGCCGATGAAGTCGATCAGATTCAGCTTGCTCTGCAGATCCAGGCCGGCGTCGATGAGGAAGTACCGGGCGGCCAGCAGCATCACGCAGGCGAGCACACCGCCGATGAGACCGGCGAACGCGGCCTCCATGATGAACGGCATCTGAATGTAGAAGCCGGAGGCGCCGACGAGCCGCATGATGCCGGTTTCGCGCCGCCTGCTGAACGCGGACACCCGGACGGTGTTCACGATCAGCATCAGCGCAATGACCAGCATCAGCGCCATCACGAAGAGCGCGGCCACGTTCATGCCGTTCATCAGCCCGAAGAGGTTGTCCAGGATGGATCTCTGGTCCTGGACGGACTGCACCCCGTCACGGCCGGCGAAGGCGGTGGCGACGACCTTGTACTTCTTCGGGTCGTGGAGCTTGACCCGGAACGACTCCTGCATCTGGTCCGGCGTGATGTTGCTCGCCATGGGCGAGTCGCCGAACTGCTCCTGGTAGTGCTTGTACGCCTCGTCGGCCGACTCGTACGTGACCGTGTCGACGACCTTCATCTTGTGGAGGTCGCTCTCGATCTCCTTCTTCTGCTCAGCGGTGACAGCACCCTTGGCGCACTTGGGCGTCGAGGTCGCATCGCTCTTGCTGCACAGGAAGATGGAGACGTTGACCTTGTCGTACCAGTAGTCCTTCATCGTGCTGACCTGCTCGCGCATCAGCAGCGCGCCGCCGAACAGGGCGAGCGAGAGGGCGACGGAGACGACGACGGCGAAGGTCATCGTGAGGTTGCGACGGAGGCCGACGCCGATCTCCGACAGGACGAACTGGGCGCGCATGGCGTCCTTTCAGTGCTCGATGCTCAGTGCTGGTAGCCGTAGACGCCACGGGCCTGGTCGCGGACGAGACGGCCCTTCTCCAGCTCGATGACGCGCTTGCGCATCTGGTCGACGATGTTCTGGTCGTGGGTCGCCATGATCACGGTGGTGCCGGTCCGGTTGATCCGGTCCAGCAGCTTCATGATGCCGACGGAGGTCTGCGGGTCGAGGTTGCCGGTGGGCTCGTCCGCGATCAGCAGCATGGGACGGTTCACGAACGCCCGCGCGATCGCCACGCGCTGCTGCTCACCGCCGGAGAGCTCTCCGGGCATCCGGTCCTCCTTGCCGCCGAGGCCGACCAGGTCGAGAACCTGGGGCACCGCCTTGCGGATCTCACCGCGCGGCTTGCCGATGACCTCCTGCGCGAACGCCACGTTCTGCGCGACGGTCTTGTTGGGCAGGAGCCGGAAGTCCTGGAATACCGTGCCCAGCTGGCGGCGCATGTGCGGCACCTTCCAGTTGGACATGCGCGCGAGGTCCTTGCCCAGGACATGGACCGTGCCCTGGCTGGCGCGCTCCTCGCGGAGGATGAGTCGCATGAAGGTGGACTTGCCGGAGCCGGAGGAGCCCACCAGGAAGACGAACTCGCCCTTCTCGATATCGAGAGACACATCCCGTAGAGCGGGACGGCTCTGCTTCGGGTAGGTCTTGGAGACGTTGTCGAATCGGATCACGGATGCACCACGGTCGGCCGGGAGTAGGTGTGCGTGACCATACGCGAACCGGGCTGACGCGTGCAGGCGAGCGTCCGAGGATGGGCGAATTATGGCGGAACGCCATTGCGGCAACAGGGATGAACTGTCACGGAATGGCCCTTTTCCGGCGGGCCGCGCCGAAATCCATGCGACCTGGCACAGTGGTAGGGGAACGGTTGCGTTTCCGTGAGCGTTGTACGGAGTGAAGGCACAGGCGGCTCCGCAGCGCGGTGAGGAGGAAAGCGCATGACCTATGACCGACTGGTATGCGCGAACTGCGCGGCACCCGTGAGCGAGGGCCGCTGCCCCGTGTGCCGGGCGAGCCGCGAGCGGCTTCAGCAGGAACAGGGACTCTTCGCGGGGCTGAGCCCCGTGACGCTGGTGGCCCTGCTGGTGGTACTGCTGGGCGCGCTGGCACTGCTGGCGCACCAGACCGTGTAGCCGCGGACCTGTCCGTCCGCGCACCCGTCCGTCCATCCCGCCGCAGGAGCACACAGGCACGTGCAGGGCTCATAGACGTACACAGAGAGGCCAGGGGCGCCTGCAAGGCATCCCTGGCCTCTCGTGTATATCAGTGCGTATCAGTGGCCTCAGGCGGGCCCTCAGGCGACCGTACGGCCGCTCATCATCCGCGGCAGGATCCGGAAGCCGATGCCTCCGGCAATCATTGTCGCGGCGCCGACCAGCAGGAACGTGGTCTCGGCGGCACCGGTCTCGGCGAGCTCGTCCTTGCCCTTGCCCTGCTCGACCGGCTGGTTGCCGGCCGAGTCGGGGGTGGTGTTGTCCGCGCACTTGACGCTGTCGAGGTCGACGGTGCAGGTGCCGGCGTCGTCACCACCGGTTACCGAGCCGGAGGAGGCGTTACCAGTGGTACCGCCATGGTCGGAGGAGCCGGAGGAACCGTTACCGGTGGTACCGGACGAACCCTCGTTGCCCGACGAGCCCTCGTTACCGGAGGAACCCTCGTTACCGGAGGAACCCTCGGTGCCGGAGGAACCCTCGGTGCCGGACGAACCCTCGGTGCCGGACGAACCCTCGGTACCCGACGAACCCTCGGTACCCGACGAACCCTCGGTACCCGACGAACCCTCGGTACCCGACGAACCCTCGGTACCCGACGAACCCTCGGTACCCGACGAACC
>NZ_JBFAWU010000031.1:74628-75330 GCF_040680455.1 Streptomyces sp. NPDC052052
ACGAACCCTCGGTGCCCGACGACTGGCCGCCGGTGTCGACACCGCCAGGATCGCCGTTACCATCACCATCGCCGTCTTCGCCCTCGATGCCCAGACCGACCTCGCCGACGTGAGCCTTGGCCGACAGCCCGGCAACGTTGACATCGATTCCGGCGGCCGACGCCACACCGGCGGCGGTGAGCGAGGCACCCGCGGCGATCACCGCACCTGCGGCTATCCGCGCGACGCGGACTCGCGTCTTCTTCGTCATGTGCTGCTACCCCCAGTAGCTGTTCTCGTCAGTGGAGCAGCCATATGCGGGCCCCGGCTCCGCGGGGTTCGCTCCGAACGGCGCCACATAGAGCCGTGATCATGCCGCCCGCCCCCGTTCACACCCGTCCCAGACATACGAACGCTGCCCTAGCACCCTGTCCAGAGTTAAGGACTACGTCAAGGCCGTTCCGTGCAATCTGCGGCGATTTGAAGGGAGTTGGTCTTCATTCGGAATCACGACTGTGACGCACTCCCCACGCCGTCTCCCCAACTCTCCCCCTCAACTCCCCTCAGCACGCAGCACCGTACGCGTCCGCAACGCGAACGGCGGTGCCGGAACCCCCGTGGGGGGTTCCGTGCCCGACCTGCACCGCGTTGCTCAGGAGGCCGTGGATGCGGGGGTGGAGTGGCTGACCGGGGAAGGAACGACAACCCCGTGGACCCGCGTGC
>NZ_JBFAWU010000032.1:0-64378 GCF_040680455.1 Streptomyces sp. NPDC052052
CGTCCAGCACGTGCCGTGGTGCAGGAGCGCGGGAACGGGAGCACCCTGGTAGAGAGGTGATTGCCATGAAGACACCCGCCGGATGACCCGGTCCGGGGTGCACGGCCCCCTCAGGGGAGCGTTTCAGCAGGTCACTTCAGGCCGAAGGCCCGGATGATCTCCTGATCGATGCCGAGTCCGCCGTCCGCCTCGGCGTGTGCCTTCAGCGACACGGACGAGCTGCCCGTCTTCGGCGTCTTGATACGGGCGGTCCAGGAACCGGCCGCGTTCTTGTGCAGGTCGACGGCGCTCCAGGTGGTGCCGTCGTCGTAGCTGACCGACAGCGTGGCCTTGGTCGCCTTCACCGCGTCCGCCAGCCACTCCTGGGTACCGGAGCTGAGACCGATCTCGGTCCACTGTCCGGCCTTGACGTCGCCGGCCAGGTCGGTGGCGACCTTGTAGTCCAGCTGGAGGAGCGGGATGTCGGCCTTGTACGGGCCGTTCTCGTCCAGGGCGCCGGAGACGAAGTTCCACTCGGTGTGCGTACGGGTGGAGGCCTTCCACACGTCCCCGTCCCGGGTGGAGTCGAGGACGAAGCGGTACGGCAGCGTCTCGGGCGACTGGCTCCAGGCGAAGCCGTCCCGTCCCGCCGACTTCCTGACGAGTCGGTCGCCCTGGTAGAAGGCGATGGTGGTGGTGTCGTACTCGTCCGCCATCATGTCGCCCGCGTGCCCTGCTCCGGAGTCCGACCACGGGCTGAAGTTGTACTGGAAGTCGTTGGAGACGCTGCGGAAGGGACCCCAGTAGCCGGTGCCCAGCCGGGGACGGCTGACCGGGGCGAACCAGTCGGCGGTGTAGGTCCGGCCCGCCGTGTAGTCCGCGTCCCCGCCCCGCTGCGAGTGCGCGAAGCCGGTCTCCTCGGCGTTGAAGACGGAGTGCTCCTCGTACCAGAAGGACGCGCCGGGCAGCGGCGTGACCCACTCGGTGCGGGTGCCGGGGAACTTCTCGTACTCCTGGAATCCGACGCCCGGGCCGTAGTCCGGGATGTCGTAGCGGTAGCCGCCGCCGAGGACGTCGCGGTGGCCGTAGAAGGTGTTCTCCACCTTGGCGAGCTGACGGGTCGTCGGGGCGAAGGTCAGCGAGCGGTCCGGGATGGTGCCGTCGTGGCGGTCGACCAGGTCGTAGAGGTAGCGGGCGAACTTCCTCTGGGTGACGTCGAGTTTGGCACCCCGTTCAGCTTCCTTGATCAGGTTCTCGCCGGCCAGCCGCTGGACCGAGACGACCGGGATGTCGGCCGTGGTGCCGTACTCGGTGTACCGCTCCATGGCCACGCCACGGCCGTCGTTGACGACGAACAGCGCCGTGGCGCCGGCCGCGAGGGCGTTGGCGAGCCGGTCGGCGGGAGCGACCGCGTCGTTGTGGCGGATCACGACGGCCTTGCCCTTGGCGTCCAGGCCCTCGTAATCGGCCGCGGCTCCGTCTCCGGCGAAGACAGCCGTCAGTTTCTGGCTGCTGTTCTCGGCGACCGGCGATCCGTTCTGCACGGTCACCGGCACATCACGGCCGCCGACCGTCACGTCGATCTGCTTCTCGCCCTGCCGCCAGCGGGTCAGGAAGGAGAAGCTGCCCTCGGTGACCTTCTCGGTGGGGCTCGCCCACAACTGGTCGTACGTCATCGGGAGCTGGTAGAAGTCGCGCTGGACGAAGCCGTTCGGCGAGGTGCGTGCCATGTCGTAGCGCAGCTGCCGGGTCTCGGTCTCCTGCGGGGTCCGCACATCGATCTTGTGGGCCTTGGACGCGTCGAGGGTGACCGTGGTGGCCTTGTTCCCCACGATCGTCTCCGGGGCGGCCAGGAAGGCCAGGGCCTGGGAGTCGGCGCGGTCGCCGTCGACGTCCACGGTGGCCCAGGTGGTGTAGTTGCCCGGCGGCAGCCTCAGGGTCCTCTCGCCGTTCACCTGGACGAGGCCGATGTACGGGTCGCCGAGCGCGCCGAACACGACCAGCCCGTCCATCGGCTCGCCCGCACGGTCCCGGAGCCGGATCGTCAGGTCGTACAGCTCCCGCTCCTTGACCAGGGCGAAGCCGGTGTGGGCGACGACGGTCCCGGCCGTGTCCTTGGCGACGACCTGGCCGGAGAACTGGGTGTCCTCCGCGACCTTCGACGGGTCCAGCGAGAGGACGGCCTCGGCGGTGGAACCGGCCGGGACGGTCAGCTGCTTCGTGGAGAGGGTGTAGGCGTCGGTGTCCGTGCCGGTGTCCAGGTCGAGCGAGACGTCCTGGGCGCCGGTGTTGCGGTAGGTGATGGTCCGCTGGGCGACCGGGTCGGCGTCGGAGTGCGGCCAGTCGTAGGAGGCGACCGCGACGGAGCCGGTGGCCTCGATGGTGGTGTCGATCGCCGCCTTGACGTCGAGCCGGCCGGTGCCCTGCTCGTACGGGGTGTAGTCCGGCAGTTCCTTGGACGAGCTCATCAGCACGTCCTTGATCCGCTGGCCGGACCAGTCGGGGTGACGCTGCTTCAGAATGGCTGCGGCACCGGCGACATGCGGGGTCGCCATCGACGTGCCGGACATCGACTGGTACATCCCACTGATGCCCGGAACCGCCTGCGAGGCGGCGGCGTTGATGTCCACACCCGGCGCGGACAGATCCGGCTTCAGGCCGTAGGACCTGGTCAGCGGGCCCATCGAGGAGAACCACGCACGGTTGTCCTCCTTGTCGACGGCGGCGACGGTCAGCGCCTTCTCGGCCGAACCGGGCGATCCGATGGTGCCGGCGTCGTAGGAGTTGCCCGCGGCGATGACGAACAGCGGTCCGCCGTCGGCGGAGAGGGCGTCGACGGCCTGGGACATCGGGTCCGAGCCGTCGTCCGGGATGTCGGAGCCGAGGCTCATGGAGACCACGTCGGCGCCTTCGGCCTTGGCCCACTCCATGGCCGCGATGATGCCGGAGTCGGCCCCGGAGCCCTCGTCGCCGAGCACCTTGCCGACGATCAGTCCGGCCCCGGGCGCGACGCCCTTGTTGGCCCCGTCCGAGGCCGCGCCGGAACCCGCGATCGTGGAGGCGACGTGCGTGCCGTGGCCGTTCTTGTCCACGACCTCCTCGCCCGGCACGAAGCTCTTGGTTTCGAGGATGCGGTCCTTGACATCGGGATGGGTGGCGTCGATGCCGGTGTCCAGGACGGCGACCTTGATGCCCTTGCCGTCGTAGCCCTCGGCCCACGCCTGCGGGGCGTTGACCTGCGGCACGGAGTCCTTGAGTGCGACCTCGACCCGGCCGTCGAGCCAGAGTTTGGCGATGCCGTTGTCCAGCGAACGGGCCTTGGACGTACGGGAGATGTCGTTCCAGAAGGTCCGAGCGGTGCTCTTGTCGGCCTTCAGTGCCGCGCCGTGGATGCTGTCCAGCGTGCGGGTCTTCTTGGCGCCATCCGGAGCGGCGGGCAGGGAACGGCTGCGGCTCTCCGGGTAGGTGGCGATCAGCGGTATGCCACCGGACGTCTTGTCGTCGTACCCCATCCTCGCGAGGGCGGAGACGTTGAACAGCCGGCGGTCCAGCTTTCCGGCCGCCAGCAGCGCGGTCACCTCGTCGGGCAGGACGTAGATGTCGTCGCCCGCCTGCTGTACGTGCACGCCGCCGGTCGCTCCGTCGGGGCGGTCCACGGTGACGGTGTCCTGTTTGCCGGCACCGTCCTGGTAGTGGACGACATCGCCGGTGAGCAGCGTGATGTCGTACTGGCGGACGTCCGCGTCGATGGAGGCCGCGCCGCGGAGTTCGGCCGCGTGGGCGGCGCCTCCGGCGAACGGCACGACGCCGACGACGAGCGCCACCGAAGTGGCCAGGAGCAAGGCCGTGCGTCCGGCCCGGACGGGCCGATGTCGTCCGTCGGCGGACGAGAGTGCGTATGTCATGCCGTTCATCTATCGGCAGCCGGGGCGCACCGTCAGCGTTCCGCCCGGGCGGAAAACCGCCACGGCGCATAACCGCCTGCGAGCTACGCACGGAACGCCATCCTCCGGAATCATTCGGGGACGCGGCCGGACCGATCGCGCGGAAACACCGGTGGACTGGCCGGAAACCATCTCCCCGAAAGGCCGTCGACTCTCCGCCGCAGGAGCAGGTTCCCGGAAAATCCCCGCCGAATCGCCTGTGCTGACCTCTCGCCCATACCAGCATCGACGCATGGAGGCGAGAGCGAAATTCGGCCCGATCAATACATGGAATGCATTAAACGTGATCTGCATCATGCCGTGGAGATCTTGTGCCGGGAGATCTTTCGACTTGAGGATGTGGCTTCGAAATAGAGCCACCCAGAAGGGAGTTCCCGGAAGTGGGACGAACCAAGCGGGTCCTCATTCCCGCCATTACGGCCGGCGTGTTCACCCTGACCGCACTCACGGCCTATGCCGCAGTGACGGACAACATGTATCCGACCGCCAATGCGAATTGGAATTGCTGGGACGGTACGCACACGAATGGCCTCATGTGCCAGACGGACAACTCCGCCCTCACGGCATATGTGGGGTCCTCCCTGACCAGCACCGGGCGCTCCAACGTCCGGGCCGCGATGAGCGGCCTCAACTCGACGGACCTCAGCGTCTCCTACCACTCCAGCCCGGTGAAGACCGGCGACTCGGAAACCGACATCATCGCCTACAAGCCCACCTGGAGCTGGGGTGTGTACCCGAGCGGGGTCGTCGGTGTGACCTGGTGCAACGACGCCGTGACGAGTCGCAAGTGCGACCAGCACTACGTCGCTTTCAAAACCGCCACTCCCAGCAAGAACCTCGCCTGCCACGAGACCGGACACGCGGTGGGGCTGACGCATGGCCAGGACGCGAGTCCGCGCGTGAAGAACACCAATTCCGGCCTCGCCTGCATGGTCACACCTCTGAACGGAATCAACTATCTCGGTTCCAGCAACAAGGAACTGATCAACTCCACTTACTGATACGTGAGGCTGGCAGTGCGAAATTACGTGAGAATTGCTCTGGCGACGAGTGGAATGGTCGCCGCCGCAGTGATCGGCGCCACGGCGGGCCTCCTCGGACCATCCGGTCCGCAGGCAGACAAAATTGTTCTCGCCGGTGGGAGTGACACACTCCCGACGGATACCGCATCCGATGTCGTGTCGTTCTCGGATGCGGTCGTCGTGGCCACGGTAGCCAGCGAGAAGAAGGTGACGGACACCCAGGATGACCTCGACTCGGACGAATTGATGGTCGGCCGGTCGATCACGCTCACCGTCAATTCGATTCTCTGGGTGAACACCAAGCTTCCGGACTACAACCCGTCCGTCCCCGTTCCCTCGCAGCTGACCGTCGGAGCCGCCGGCTGGTCGAGCCTCCAGGGTGTCGAGTACGAGATGGCGCTGCAGGACTCATCGAGGCTGGAGACGGGCAACACCTACGTCATTCCGCTGACCAAGTACCGCACCGGCGAGGGCTGGGGGCTCACCAGCGCCTCCGGCGTCCTGCCCTACAACGGCGGTGTCATCGGCCAGGGCGAGCACCAGGGCGTCGCCAACGTGACGCTTCAGGCAACGGATGTCGAGTTCAGTCCGCTCGCCGTCTCGCTGCTGGGCAAGAGCGCGACGGCCATGACCACCGCGCTGTCCAGCGCCACACCGCACACCGGAGTGTCGCAGGTGGACACCCCGGACGACCGGCTCGCGGCCTACAACGCCGCCACCTATCCGTCGGATCCCGCGGAGGAGGAGCCGGAGCCGGACGCGGACTTCCCGCCGATCAGCGACCCGGGTGTGGACTGAGGCCACGGACTCATGACAACGGCGCGGCTGGGGCCGTGAGATGAGAGGAGCCGTGCGGAACGGGGGGGTACGTTCTCCCCTGCCCGCACGGCTCCGTCGCGTACCGGTCGCGGCAGCCGGCCCGCGGCGCCCGGCCGGACGGCCCCCGCGCGAAGTCACCCGGGGGCGGACCGCCAACCACTCACCCCCACCGCTCACTTCCCCGCGTCACGCCAGGTGCCGGTGAGTTCGCACGCCCTTCCCTCGGTCTTCTTCAGGTACGGCTCGATCGCCGCTCGGGTCACCGCGATCTCGTCCCCCTGGTAGTCACTGGCGAACTGATCGTGTGCCGAGTAGACGACGAGCAGCAGGTGCTCGCCCGGTTTCCAGCGTGCCGTGCCGGGTTGGGCGGCAGGATCCGGGACCTCCACATCGACCCGCTCCCGTCCCCGCGCCGGGCGCAGCCAGTCGTCGACGGCGAAGGTCACCACCACCCGGCCCGCCCCGGCTGCCTCACGCACCGACACCACATCGCCTTCGGCGATCATCCGGGTGCAGGGGACCACCGCCTCCCACGTCATCCCGGCGTCCGCCTCGTGTCCCGCCGTCCTGCGCGACGGCGTACCGGACCCGTCGGTCCACGTCCCGAGAACGAGGGCGACGGCGGCGACCGATGCGGCGAGGATCAGCGCCGGCAGAAGCGCCCGGCGTACCGGACGCCGTGGCGCGACCGGCACCGGCACCGGCACCGGCGTGTGAGCCGCTCCGGCACGGTCCCCGGCGGCCTCGGCCCCGATCATGCCCAGGGCCAGGCGGATGCGGTCTTCGTCCGTTGTCTGCATGTCAGAGCACCTCCATCTCACGAAGCCGAGCGCGCACCGCGGTCACGGCCGCATGCAACCTGCTCTTCACCGTTCCTTCCGGAATGCCCAGCAGCGCGGCCATGTCCCGCACGGTGAGGTCGGCGTAGAAGCGCAGGGTGAGTACCTGCCGCTGGGCCGGGGGCAGGGAGTCCAGGCCCTGCGCGACGGTCAGCGCGAGCAGCCGGTGTTCCTCCGGGTGTTCGGCGGGCGGGTTCTGCTCCCAACGGGCAGCCAGCCGTTCTCGCAGTCCCGCGTCGCGGGTGCGTGCGCGGTGCCAGTCGATCGCCACCCTCGACGCGACGACACTGATCCAGGCCGCGGGCTCCCTGATCTGCCGGCGCCCTCGCTTCGCCTCCTCCTCCATCAGTTTCAGCCGCACCTGCTGGACACCGTCGTCGAGCTCGTCCCAGGGCACACCGCCCAGGGCGAGCACGGCCCGTACTCTTCCGCTGTCCAGCGTCTCCACAAGGGTCGGTGCACGGTCCGGGGACTCGGCTCTGCGCCATAGGGCCATTCCCAGCTCCTTTTCTCCCTCCTAGGACGGAGCAGGGACCGGAAACGTTCGATCTCCCCGGAGTCCGTGCGGAAGTCGGTCAGGCGACCGGCGAGATGCCTCCGGCCACGGTCCGGCCGCCCTCGCGGTGGATGGGGGTGTGCGTCCCCGTGAGCGGGGCGCCGCTGCCGCCGCGCCGGTCGGCGACGATCTCGGCGGCGATCGACAGCGCGGTCTCCTCGGGGGTGCGGGCGCCGAGGTCGAGGCCGATCGGCGAGTGCAGCCGGGCCAGTTCGGGTTCGGTGAGGCCGATGGCGCGCAGCCGCTCGTTGCGCGCCAGATGGGTACGCCGCGATCCCATCGCCCCGACGTACGCCACCGGCAGTCTCAACGCCCTTTCCAGCAGCGGGACATCGAACTTGGCATCGTGGGTCAGCACGCACAGGACGGTGCGCGCGTCGACCTCGGTCGCCGCGAGATAGCGGTGCGGCCAGTCGACGACCAGCTCGTCGGCCTCCGGGAAACGCGCTCGGGTGGCGAAGACGGGGCGGGCGTCGCACAGGGTGACGTGGTAGCCGAGGAACTTCCCCGCCCGGACCAGCGCCGCGGCGAAGTCGACGGCCCCGAAGACGATCATCCGGGGCGGGGGGACGCTCGACTCGACGAGCAGGGTGAGCGGTTGTCCGCAGCGCGAGCCGTCGGCGCCGATGGTGACGGAGCCGGTGCGGCCCGCCTCCAGCAAAGCATGGGCCTCGGCCGCGGCGGTGCGGTCCAGCTCCGGATGTCCGCCGAGCCGGCCCTCGTACGAGCCGTCGGGGTGGACGAGGAGAGGGCGGCCGAGGAGTTCCGCGGGTCCGTCGGTGATCCTGGCGACCGCCGCCGCCTCCTTCCGTGCGGCGGCGGCGAGCGCGGCGGCGAACACGTCGCGTGCGGGGTCGTCCGCACCGATGGGTGTCACCAGGATGTCGATGACGCCACCGCAGCTCAGTCCGACCGCGAAGGCGTCGTCGTCGCTGTATCCGAACCGGGCGCGCACGGTGGTGCCCTGGTCCAGCGCCTGCCCGCAGAGTTCGTGGACCGCGCCCTCCACGCACCCGCCGGAGACCGATCCGATCGCCGTGCCGTCGCGGTCGACGGCGAGGGCGGCCCCCGGCTGCCGGGGCGCGCTTCCGCCGACCGCCACGACGGTGGCCACGGCGAAGTCGCGGCCCTGCTCGGCCCAGTGGTGGAGCTCCTCGGCGATGTCCAGCACGGTGTCTCTCCTTCCACGGGTGTGCGCAGGGGCGGAACCGGTGCGGGTGCGGTTCCCGCTCGCCGGATTCAGGTGCCGGTGATGTGCTCGGGGCGTACCGGTGTCCTGGTGAGCTCCCGTCCGGTCGCGTTCCGGATCGCCGCGAGGACGGCCGGGGTCGAGGAGAGGGTCGGGGCCTCGCCGATGCCACGGAGCCCGTACGGGGCGTTTCCGTCGGCGAGTTCGAGCACGTCGACCGGGATGGTCGGGGTGTCGAGGATGGTGGGGATCAGATAGTCCGTGAAGGACGGATTGCGCACCTTCGCGGTCCTCGGGTCGACGATGATCTCCTCCATGACGGCGATGCCCAGCCCCTGCGTGCTGCCGCCCTGGATCTGGCCTTCGACGGACAGCGGGTTGAGGGCCTTGCCGACGTCCTGCGCGCAGGCCAGTTCGATGACCTTGACCAGGCCGAGTTCGGTGTCGACCTCGACGACCGCGCGGTGGGCGGCGAAGGAGTACTGGACATGGCCGTTGCCCTGCCCGGTGCGCAGGTCGAACGGCTCGGTGGGCCGGTGCCGCCACTCCAGCTCGGCCTCGACGGCCTCGTCCCCCAGGACGTCGGCCAGGTCGGCCAGTACCTCGCCGCCGTCGGTGACGACCTTGCCGCTCTCCAGGAGGAGTTCGGCGGTGGCCCAGGCGGGGTGGTACGTACCGAACTTGCGGCGGCCCCTCTCCAGGACCTGCTCGCGAACGGCCTCGCAGGAGTGCTTCACGGCGCCGCCGGTGACATAGGTCTGCCGGGAGGCGGAGGTCGAACCGGCCGAGCCGACGCGGGTGTCGGCCGGATGGATGGTGACCCGGGCGACGCCGAGCTCGGTGCGGGCGATCTGGGCGTGGACGGTGACCCCGCCCTGGCCGACCTCGGCCATGGCGGTGTGCACGGTCGCGACGGGCTCGCCGCCGATGACCTCCATGCGCACCCGGGCCGTGGAGTAGTCGTCGAAGCCTTCGGAGAAGCCGACGTTCTTGATGCCGACCGCGTAGCCGATGCCCCGTACGACTCCTTCGCCGTGGGTGGTGTTGGACAGCCCGCCGGGCAGGGCCCGCACGTCGGCCTGTTCGCCCGCCACCTCCCACTGGCGCTCGGGCGGCAGCGGTCTGGCCTTGACGCGGCGCAGCAGTTCGACGACCGGGGCGGGCGAGTCGACGACCTGCCCGGTCGGCAGCACGCTGCCCTGCTCCATGGCGTTGAGCTGCCTGAACTCCACCGGATCCATGCCCAGTTCGGCGGCCAGCTTGTCCATCTGGGCCTCGTAGGCGAAGCAGGCCTGGACGGCGCCGAAGCCGCGCATGGCGCCGCACGGGGGATTGTTGGTGTAGAGCGCGATGGCTTCGATGTCGACGTCGTCGATGACATACGGTCCGGCCCCGAGCGAGGAGGCGTTGCCGACGACGGCCGGGGAGGAGGAGGCGTAGGCGCCGCCGTCCAGCACGATGCGGCACTTCATGTGGGTCAGCTTGCCGTCGCGGGTGGCGCCGTGCTCGTACCGGAGCCGGGCGGGGTGGCGGTGCACATGCCCGAAGAAGGACTCGAACCGGTTGTAGACCATCTTGACCGGCCGGCCGGTGCGCAGGGCGAGCAGGCAGGCGTGGATCTGCATCGACAGGTCCTCGCGGCCCCCGAAGGCGCCGCCGACCCCGGAGAGCGTCATCCGGACCTTGTCCTCGGGCAGGCCGAGGACCGGGGCGATCTGGCGCCGGTCGGCGTGGAGCCACTGGGTGGCGATGTACAGGTCGACGCCGCCGTCCTCGGCGGGCACGGCGAGCCCGGACTCGGGGCCGAGGAAGGCCTGGTCCTGCATCCCGAAGACATACTCGCCGGTCACGATCACATCGGCGCGGGCCGCTGCCGCGTCCGCGTCGCCGCGGACGATGGGCTGGCGGTGGACGATGTTGGGGTGCGGTACGTGCCCCGCGTGGTGGTCGGTGCGGTCCTCGTGGACGAGCGGGGCACCGGGGGCGGTGGCGGAGGCCTCGTCGGTGACGACGGGCAGTTCGCGGTAGTCGACCATGATCTTCGCCGCGGCGCGGCGGGCCGTCTCCGGGTGGTCGGCGGCCACCAGCGCCACCGGTTCGCCGTGGTGACGGACCTTGCCGTGGGCCAGGGCGGGGGTGTCCTGGATCTCCAGTCCGTAGTTCTTCACCGGGGCGGGCAGGTCGTCGTAGGTGAGCACGGCGTGGACGCCGGGGGTGGCGAGGGCCGCGGAGGTGTCGATCGAGACGATCTCGGCGTGCGCGAGGGTGGAGCGCAGCGTGTGGCCCCAGAGCATGTCCTCGTGCCACATGTCGGAGGCGTACGCGAACTCGCCGGTGACCTTCAGGATGCCGTCGGGCCGCAGGGTGGACTCGCCGATGCCGCCCGTGGAGCGGGTGCCGGGGCCGGTGCCGGTGGGGGTGCCCTGGTCGATGCTGCCGGGGTTGCCGGTGACGCCCATGGTCAGACCGCCTCTTCCGCGCGGGCGGCCGCGAGACGGACCGCGTCGAGGATCTTCTCGTAGCCGGTGCAACGGCAGAGGTTGCCGGAGAGCGCCTCGCGGATGTCCGCGTCGGACGGCTGCGGGTTGCGTTCCAGCAGTTCGTCGGCGGCGACCAGCAGGCCGGGGGTGCAGAAGCCGCACTGGACGGCTCCGGCGTCGATGAACGCCTGCTGGACCGGGGAGAGTTCGCCGGGTTCGCGGGCTTCCTCGCCTCCCGGTTCGGCCCGCCACTGCCGGGCCTCCTCGATCGGGGTGCCGCAGGCGCCCGTGGCGCAGGCACGGCCGGGGTGGGCGCGGGAGCGGTGGGCGGCGAAGTCGGCGAGGCCCTCCACGGTGACGACCTCGCGGCCCTCCGCCTGGCCCGCGGCGACCAGGCAGGAGCAGACCGGGACACCGTCCAGACGGACCGTGCACGAACCGCACTCGCCCTGTTCGCAGGCGTTCTTGGAGCCCGGCAGGCCCATCCGCTCGCGCAGCACGTAGAGGAGGGACTCGCCCTCCCAGACGTCGTCCGCCTCGTACCCGCGGCCGTTGACCGTGAAGTGGACGCGCATGATCAGGCGGCTCCTTCGGTGGTGCGGCCGTTGCCGCGGTACGACTCCCAGGCCCAGCCGAGGGTGCGCCGGGCCATGATCCCGACCGCGTGCCTGCGATAGCTCGCGGTGCCCCGCACGTCGTCGATCGGGTTGCAGGCACCGGCCGCGAGAGCGGCGAACTGCCGCGCGACGGACGGGGTAAGGACCGTGCGACTGTCCCAGAATCCGCCCTCCTCCAGCGCGGCGTTCAGGAATTCCTCGGCCGCCTTCGCCCGTACGGGCGTCGGCGCGGCCGAGCCGATACCGGTGCGGACCGTGCGGGTTGCCGGGTGCAGGGCCAGGCCGAAGGCGCAGACCGCGATGACCATCGCGTTGCGGGTGCCGACCTTGGAGAACTGCTGCGGCCCGTCCGCCTTCCTGATGTGCACGGCCCGGATCAGCTCGTCCGGTGCGAGGGCGTTGCGTTTGACGCCGGTGTAGAACGCGTCGATCGGGATCATCCGGGTCCCGCGCACGGACGCCGCCTCGACCTCGGCGCCCGCCGCGAGGAGTGCCGGATGGGCGTCGCCGGCGGGCGACGCGGTGCCCAGGTTGCCGCCGACGCTGCCGCGGTTGCGGATCTGCGGTGAGGCCACGGTGTGCGAGGCGAGCGCCAGTCCGGGCAGCTCGTCACGGAGATGCTCCATGATGCGGGTGTACGGGACGCCGGCGCCCAGCCGTACGGACTCCTGGCCCACCTCCCACTCGGACAGCTCCGTGATCCGGGTCAGGTCCAGGAGGTACTCGGGCCGCCGGTGGTCGAAGTTGATCTCGACCATCACATCGGTGCCGCCCGCGATGGGCACGGCCGTGGGGTGTTCGGCCTTGGCGGCGAGTGCCTCCTCCCAGCCGGCGGGTCGAAGGAAGTCCATGCGTGGCTCTCTTCTCGATCGGGTTCGCCGGGGCTGGGGACAGCCGGCCCTCGACCGGTCGTCACCGTGCGGCCACGGAATGTGGGGCCCCAGTACACAAGGCGTGTTTCCAGCCCGTGCAGTCACCGAAACCATGAAGGAGTTGGCCGCCTGATCTCCTCGTCTTGTAGATTCGAACGAATGACGGAGGTCTGTGACCTCACCGCAATACCCAGTTTTCCTACCTACCAACGAAAGAGATCGGCGGCGACGAGATGCGGCTGCGCGCACTGCTGGAGACCGACGCGCTGGGCCTGCGACTGCTCGGCGGCGAGGAGGAGCTGGACCGTTCGGTACGCGGCGTGATGACCACCGACCTGCGGGACCCCAGCCGCTATCTGTCGGGCGGCGAGCTGGTCCTGACGGGGCTCGCCTGGCGCCGGGACGCGGCCGACTCGGAACCCTTCGTACGGATCCTGGCCACCGCCGGGGTCGCCGGACTCGCGGCCGGAGAGGCCGAGCTCGGCGACATCCCCGCCGATCTGCTGGAGGCGTGCGAGCGGCACCGGATGCCGCTGTTCGCCGTGAACGAGACCGTGGCGTTCGCGACGATCACCGAGCATGTGGTGCGGCAGGTGTCCGGCGAGCGCGCGGGCGATCTGGCCGCGGTCGTGGACCGGCACCGCAGGCTCATGACCTCGGGCCCGGCGGGCGGCGGCCCCGAGGTGGTGCTCGATCTGCTCGGCTCCGACCTCGACCTGCGGGCCTGGGTGCTCTCCCCCACCGGGCGGCAGATCGCGGGCGCCAGTGACGCACCGCTGCCCGGACCGGTCCGCACGGCGCTGGCCGGCCACCATCTGACCGCCACCCGCACCGGCCGGCGGGCCCCGCACCGGACCACGGTCGACGGCACCACCTATTCGCTCTTCCCGGTCCCCAACGCCGCGCGGGACGCGGGCCCGGCCTCCCGTGACGTGCGCACGTCGCTGCTGTCCGACTGGCTGCTCGCGGTCGAGGCCGACGCGGACGACTGGCCGTCCGCCCGGCTGGACCTCCTCCAGGGCGTCACCCAGCTGATCGCGGTCGAACGGGACCGGCGCGACGCGGCCCGTACCGTACGCCGCAGGCTCGCCCAGGAGGTCGTGGAGCTGGTCCAGACGGGCGCCGCGCCCGGCGAGATCGCCGCCAGGCTGAGGGTCGCCGCCCCGGTGCTGCTCCCGGGGCTGGGAGCGGCACCGTGCTGGCAGGTCGTGGTGGCCCGGGTCGAGTGGAGCGGCGCGGAGGGCACCGCGACCGGCGGCTCCCCCGGCGACTCCGACTCCGCCGTCGCGAGCGGCTCGGTCGCCCAGGCCCTGCTGGAGGAGATCCTGGTCGACCCCGCCGTCACCGGACCCGAATGCGCCGACCGGATAGCGGTCGCCCAAGCGGGCGACGAGGCCGTGGCCCTCGTGCCGCTGCCCGGCCCCGGCCGGCTCGTCCCGGTCCCGGGCGAGGAGCGGTTCGAGGCGGGCGGGGCAGCGCCCGCCCTCCGTGCAGAGGCCCTGCTCGCCGCCGTCCGCGAGCCGCTCTCCGCGGGCCTCGGCGACGACGGCCGCCTGACCCTGGGGGTCAGCGCGGTGGTGGACTCCCCCGAGGGTCTGCGCGGTGCCCTGGAGGAGGCACGGCACGCACGCCGGGTGGCGGCGGCCCGGCCCGGCCGGGTCTGCGCGGCCGGGCACGACGAGTTGGCCTCGCACGTGCTGCTGCTGCCGTTCGTCCCCGATGACGTGCGCCGCGCGTTCACCGCGCGGCTGCTCGACCCGTTGCGCGACTACGACGGACGCCACCGCGCGGAGCTGATCCCGACCCTGGAGGCCTTCCTGGACTGCGACGGCTCCTGGACCCGCTGTGCGTCCCGCCTCCATCTGCACGTCAACACGTTGCGCTACCGCGTAGGCCGAATCGAGCAGTTGACGGGTCGTGACCTTTCGCGCCTGGAGGACAAGCTCGATTTCTTCCTCGCCCTGCGCATGAGCTGATCTCCGGGCCCCGCTTGGGCTCCACACGGGTCGGGATGTTTGTGAAATTTTTCACCTGACATGGAGCCGACCCCTTGGCCCGGCATGGCATTCCGTGCTGAGATGCGGCCCAGACTCAACAGCTCGATGGCGCGCTCGGGGAGGGCAATGTGGCGCATACCGCCATGTCTGGTTCCGGAACGACAGCAGATGACGATCCGCCGCTCCAGACAGCGGTATGGCGCCTGCGGTCACGCGCCTGCTGGACGGATGCCGCCGCACTGCTCGAACACGACGCCGCCACCGACCCGGCGGCGGCGCTCCAGCGGACCGGCCTGCTGATCGAGCGGTGCCTCTACACGGGGCAGGGCTGGACCGACGCCGAGGACGCCCTGCGCACCGCGGAGGCTCTCGCCCAGGACGACGCCGAACGCGGCGCCGCCGCCTGCGAACGCGGCCATCTGGCGTACGCGTCGACGCTGCTGGGGGTACGGGACCGGGCGGACGAGGCCAGCGTCGCCCTGAGCCGGGCGGCCGCACTGCTCGCCCCGTCCGCACCGGCCCGCCCGCTGCTGGACTACCGCCGGGGGCTGATCGCACAGAACATCGCCGACTCGCCGCAGGCCGCGCGCGCCGCGTACCGCAGGGCCCATGCCGGTGCCGCCGCACAGGGGGACGCCCTGCTGCTCTCCTCGACCTGGCGTCATCTGGCCCTGCTCTCGCTGCGCGAGGGCGAGGTGGCGGAGGCACGGCACGGTTTCGCCGAGTGCCTGCGGATCAGGGAGGAGCTGGGGTACCTGATCGGAACGGCTCCGGCCCTGATCTCGCTGGCCGACTCCGAGCCGGAACCCGAGACGGCGAGCCGGCTGCGCGCCGAGGCGGGGAGGCTCTTCCGGCTCCTGGGGGGTGTGCCGACCTGGCTGGCCCCGCACCTGGACCCGCCGCCCGCGAGGGCGGCCGAGGAGAGCTGAACGCCGCGCCGTCCTCACGGCACCGGCGGTACGGCACCGGCGGTACGGGCGGACAGCGCCGGGCAGGGGCCGTCGCGGCCGGGCCCCGCTGCCGTACCGGTGTCAGCTCGCGGCCCCGGTGTAGTGCTCCCGCACGAGCGTCCGCACGACGGCCAGGTCCTGGGCGACCAGAGCGTCGATCAGGGCCGTGTGCTCGGCCGCATCGGCGAGCAGCCCGACACGGTCGGCCGTGGGACCGCTCCCATGCGGCCACTGGGAGCGGCGGTGCAGATCGTCCGCGACCATCACCAGCTGCTCGTTGCCGCCGAGCGCCAGGACCGCGTGGTGGAAGGCGCGATCGGACTCGGCGTAGCCCGCCCGGTCACCCATGGCCGCTGCCGTGACGGTGGCGTCCGCCAGCGGACGCAGGGCGCGCCAACGGCCCGGCGGGACGGTGTGGGCCAGCCGCAGTATGACCGGGACCTCGATCAGCGCCCGCACCTCGGCCAGCTCGGCCAGCTCGCGCGGGCCCCGCAGGGACACCCGGAAGCCCCTGTTCGGTACGACCTCGACAGCGCCCTCGACGGCCAGCTGCTGCATCGCCTCGCGCACCGGGGTGGCGGAGACCCCGAAACGGGCACCGAGCGCCGGGGCGGAGTAAACCTCCCCCGGGACCAGCCGGCCGTCGGCCAGGGCCGCGCGCAGGGACTCCAGGACCTGCCCGCGCACGGAATGACGTTGCACCAGGGGCCTCGGGGCGAACGGCTCGCTGTGGGGGTGCTCGCCACGGGTCTGTCCCGGCACCTGTACGGACTCCTGGGCGGTGGCGGACACCGCGGAAGCCGGTCGCTCCCGCTCACGCCCTCTGCCCTGCTCCACTCAGACCTCCTCTGGCCGCCGCGGCTACGGCTCGCGTGCGCTGTCCGAGTGCACGATAAGCGGCGCCGACGACAGTTCACACATCGATCCTCTCGGGTAAGGTAAGGCTTACCTGTAAACGATCGCGATTCGGCGGCTCTGCATGACCCTCCCCGCGCTTCTCACCGGTAACACCGCGTCCGCCGTGACGGACGCGTACGCGCGCCTGACCGAGGTCTTCCCCGGGGTGCGCACGCGGGTGCTGTCGGACGGCGAGCCCATCCCCGGCGGGGCCGGCTGGGTGGGCGCGGGCGAGCTCGCCGCGGGGGGCGCCGCACTCGACGCCTTCCTCGCCCATGACCATGCGCAGGTGCTGCGGGACTACGGGCAGGAACCCCGCACCGACGTGGTCGCCTGCTTCGGGCTGCACCGGTACGCCTGGCCCGCCTGCCTGCTGGTGACGGTGCCGTGGTTCCTGCACCGCCGGGTGCCCCGGATCCCGGTCGAGGACGTGGCCTTCCAACGTGCACAGGGACAACTCGCCGTACGCGTAGGAGAGTTCGCCTGTCTTCCCGGCGACCCGGCCGCCGCCCTGCCGGGCGCCCGGGTGGTTCCCGACGAGGCGGCGCTGCGGGCCGAGGTGCTGGCCTCGGTGGCCGACCACATCGGCCCGGTGCTGGACGGCTTCGGACCACGCATGCGGCGCGGGCGACGGGCGCTGTGGGGCATGGCGACCGACGAGATCGTCGAGGGCCTCTGGTACATCGCCCATCTGCTCGGCGAGGAGCAGCGGGCGATGACCGAGCTGGAGGCGCTCCTGCCGGGCACCACGAAGCCGTTCGTCGGATCGGCGGGCTTCCGTGAGCTGACCGGCCCCGAGGGCGAAGCGCTGCCCACCCGCGACCGGGCCAGCTGCTGCCTGTTCTACACGCTGCGCCCGGAGGACACCTGCGTCACCTGCCCGCGCACCTGCGATGCCGACCGGGTACGGAAACTGACGCCTGCTCACTGATCAACGCACCCCGCACGGGTAGTACTATTCGAACGCACATCGCTGGCCGTGTACGGATAATCGACCAGATCCCGGCTATCCGTATGCCCTGCCAACCCATTGGCGTTCTCTTGCCCCGAAACTCCCTGAGCGTGCTGGGGTTTCGGCAATCATGGCGCCCGAAATGCCCTACGCGACGCAAGGGACCGCGCATGAGACTGACCGACATATCGCTCAATTGGCTGCTTCCGATTGCCGTGCTGCTCGCGGGGGTCGCGGCGGCGGTGGCGGTGGTCGCACGCGGCAAGCGCGCCGCCGAGAAGTCCACGACCGACGACAGCTGGGAGCGCAGCGAGGAACGCCGCAGGCGCAAGGAGGCGCTGTACGCGACCGCCTCGTACGTCCTGCTCTTCTGCTGTGCGGCGGTCGCCGCCGCGCTCTCCTTCCACGGGCTCGTCGGCTTCGGCGAGCAGAACCTCGGCCTCTCCGGCGGCTGGGAGTACCTCGTCCCGTTCGGCCTCGACGGGGCCGCGATGTTCTGTTCCGTGCTCGCGGTCCGCGAGGCGAGCCACGGTGACGCGGCGCTCGGATCACGGCTGCTCGTATGGACGTTCGCCGGCGCGGCCGCCTGGTTCAACTGGGTGCACGCGCCGCGCGGGATCGACCACGCGGGTGCCCCGCACTTCTTCGCGGGGATGTCGCTCTCGGCGGCCGTTCTCTTCGACCGGGCGCTGAAGCAGACCCGCCGGGCCGCCCTGCGCGAACAGGGGCTCGTACCGCGTCCGCTGCCGCAGATCCGGATCGTGCGGTGGCTGCGCGCCCCCCGGGAGACCTTCGGCGCCTGGTCGCTGATGCTTCTGGAGGGCGTACGCACCCTCGACGAGGCGGTCGAGGAAGTACGGGAGGACCGGCGGGAGAAGCAGGAGAACCGTCTGCGCAGGAAGGACCAGGCGAAGCTGGACCGGGCCCGCATCAAGGCGATGAACCGGCAGAACCGGGCCTGGCGCCGGGTCGGCCGCGGCGGCACCCAGGTGGACGTGCAGGCCATCTCCTCCGGGGCGGGCTCCGCCCAGTCCTCCATGGAGCCTGCCCTACCCGAGCCGGAACAACTGCCCCTGCGCGCCCGGCCCTCCCTGCAGGCTGTGACGAAGTCGAGCTCAGGCTCGTCGAGCCAGAGCTCCCGTGATCCGTTGACCGTCGACCTCACCGCCGAGGACGACACCCAGGCGCTGCCCCGGCTCGACTCGCTGGAGCGCAAACTGAAGGATCTGGAGCAGCAGTTCGGCTGATTCTCCACTCAGGGCCCTGACGGCCGGGTATCTCCCGGAGCGTCAGGGCCTTTCGCCGTCCGGCTCGAGCCGGACCGCCTCGCCCCACAGCAGGCGCACAGGGAAGACGGAACGACCACCGGAACTCCGGACATATCGGCGACGCATTCCCCTCCCCCGGTCAACTTCCACAACATTCACACGGGTTGCCGTTGACGACACCCGGTCTACGCGCGTCATCATGGGGACTACGCGATTCCCTCCACGGATCCCTTGATCGACCAGGGCTGCTGAGGCCCGGTCCCCGGAGCCGATCCGCGCCGTAGCCCCCCACCTGCGGCGCGGATCACACACCTGCCGCGACCGCCGCGCGTGTAGCAGCGCCGCGCGCCCGACGGCGTCTCAAGGGCGGGGTACGTTGCGCAGGTTGGAGCGGGCCATCTGGACCATCCGGCCGACCCCGCCGTCCAGCACGATCTTGCTGGCGGAGAGCGCGAAACCGGTCACCATGTCCGCGCTGATCTTCGGCGGGATGGAGAGCGCGTTGGGATCGGTGACGATGTCGACCAGTGCCGGGCCCTTGTGCTTGAAGGCGTCCTTGAGGGCACCTTCGAGCTGCTTGGGCTTCTCCACCCGTACGCCGTACGCCCCGGAGGCCCGCGCGACCGCCGCGAAGTCCGGGTTCTTGTTGGTCGTCCCGAACGACGGCAGGCCGGCGACCAGCATCTCCAACTCGACCATGCTCAGGGAGGAGTTGTTGAACAGGACGACCTTCACCGGCAGGTCGTACTGGACCAGCGTGAGGAAGTCGCCCATCAGCATGGTGAATCCGCCGTCGCCGGACATCGACACCACCTGCCGGTTCCGGTCGACGAACTGGGCGCCGATGGCCTGCGGGAGCGCGTTGGCCATGGAGCCGTGGCTGAACGAACCGATGACGCGGCGCTTTCCGTTGGGCGAGAGGTAGCGCGCGGCCCACACATTGCACATACCGGTGTCGACCGTGAAGACGGCGTCGTCGTCCGCCAGGTCGTCCAGCACCGAGGCGACGTACTCGGGATGGATCGGGATGTGCTTCTCGACCTTGCGGGTGTACGCCTTCACCACGCCTTCCAGCGCGTCGGCGTGCTTCTTCAGCATCCGGTCGAGGAACTTGCGGTCAGTCTTCGTCCTGACCCGCGGGGTCAGACAGCGCAGCGTCTCCCGGACATCGCCCCAGACCGCCAGGTCCAGCTTGGAGCGGCGGCCGAGGCGCTCCGCGCGCACATCGACCTGGACGATCTTCACATCGGTGGGGAGGAAGGCGTTGTACGGGAAGTCGGTGCCGAGCAGGATGAGGAGATCGCACTCGTTGGTCGCCTCGTAGGCGGCGCCGTACCCGAGCAGCCCGCTCATCCCGACGTCGAACGGGTTGTCGTACTGGATCCATTCCTTGCCGCGCAGCGCGTGGCCGACCGGAGCCTTCACCCGCTCGGCGAACGCCATCACCTCGGCGTGGGCCCCTGCCGTGCCGCTGCCGCAGAACAGCGTCACGCGTTTCGCCTCGTCCACCATCCGGCTGAGTTGCTCGATCTCCGAGTCACTCGGCCGCACCGTGGGCCGCGCGGTGACCAGTGCGTGTTCGATCGACTTCTCCGGGGCGGGCTGCGAGGCGATGTCGCCCGGCATCGAGACGACGCTGACGCCGCCCTGGCCGACCGCGTGCTGAATGGCCGTCTGCAGGAGCCGGGGCATCTGCTGCGGGTTGGAGATCATCTCGTTGTAGTGGCTGCACTCCTGGAAGAGCAGCTCCGGGTGGGTCTCCTGGAAGTAACCGAGCCCGATCTCGCTCGACGGGATGTGCGAGGCGAGGGCGAGCACGGGTGCCATCGAGCGGTGGGCGTCGTACAGGCCGTTGATGAGGTGCAGGTTGCCGGGGCCGCAGGATCCCGCGCAGGCCGCAAGCGAACCGGTGATCTGGGCCTCGGCCCCGGCGGCGAACGCGGCGGTCTCCTCGTGCCGGACCTGGATCCAGTCGATGGCGGCGTTGCGGCGGATGGCGTCGACGACCGGGTTGAGACTGTCGCCGACGACGCCGTACATGCGGGTGACGCCTGCCCGGACGAGGATGTCGACGAACTGCTCCGACACGTTCTGCTTGGCCATGGGTGCCTGCCCTTTCCGCGCTTCGGCTTCCGGACTCCGCATCCATCAACCCATGACACGCGCGGTTACGCCTCCCAGACGCCGGCGCTCGTACGGTCGTCGGAGTACCCGTTCACCCTCAGCCCGGTGTCCGCGAGGAACGCCGCGAGCCCGGGCACCCGGTCGCGGGTCCAGCGTCCGGCGAGCTCCCGGGCGAGTGCGGGTTCACCGCGCAGCGGTTCGGCGAGACCGGTACTGCACAGCAGCAGGGTGTCCCCCGGCCGGGCCACCGAGGCGCGGAACCGGAACGGCTCGGCGGGCGGCTCGGGCGGTTGCTCGGCGTGGGAGGGCAGGCCCGTGGGGGCGGCCGGTTCCCCGGTGCGGCGGTCCCCCTGGCCGGGGCCGCTCCCCGGAGGCGGGGAGCCGAATCCGACCACGGCTTCCCCGCTGATGCGGGCCGGGTCCAGAACCTCCGGTTCGAGGTCTCGCCAGATGCCGTCGCGCAGCCGGAAGAGCCCGCCGGGGCCGATACCGAAGAAGACCCGGGTACGGCAGTCGGGGTCCGCGGGAAGCAGGAGGCAGCGCAGACTCGCCGTGTAGTGCCGCGGTTCGAGCCCCAACTCGGCGGCGCGGGCACGCAGCCTGCCGTAGCTGCGGTCGGTGAGCCGGTGCAGGCCGGACTTGAGCTCGCCGCGCCGACCGGCCCTGATGTCCCCGGCGAGCCGGACATGGCTGCGGCCGACCGCCCCGGTGATCCAGCGGCAGACGTCGGCCGCCGCCAGATGCGCCCGCTCGGTGGCCCGGGCCCCGGTGGCGACGGCGACCATGACCAGCGCGTTCTCGTCGGTACCGAAGCGCGCCGTGAGCAGGGCGTCGCGGCGGGGCTCGCCCCGCAACCGTGCAGAGTCCCCGCGCACCGAGGCGGCCCGCAGGGTGTAGGTGCCGTACCGGGCACCGTCGAGCACGGTGTCGGCGACGAGACCGTGCAGTTCCCCGGGGTCGGCGGCCGGCAGCGCGGTGGGCGCGGCGTCGTAGCTGGGCGGCCGGTCACCCGGACGGCCGCGCCCGGGGCGGGGTAAGTCGGGTGCGCGGGGCGGACCTGACGAGGGGCCCGGCACCACCGCCGCAGGGGGCCCGGGCACGATCGCCTCCCCGCCCCCGGTGTTCGGCCCCACCGCCCCCGACGCCGAGTCGAAACGGTCGTCGACGGTGTCGGCCGCACCGCTCGCCCCGATGTCCCTGGTGGACTCCTCGTACAGCCTGCGCCACCAGTCGTCCTCGTGGGCGGCGGGCGTCTCCCCCTGCTGGCTCATGCCCTCATTGTCCACAGCTGAGGGCTGTCCCGTAATCCCCGGCGGGCGCCCGACGACAGCTACGGCACCTCGCAGCGTTGTCGGGCTCGTCCGCATACAACCCGGTATGAGGACGACCCTCCGCCTCGCGATGCACCGCATCTGACGCCGCGCGCTCATCCACCGGGGATGACGGGACAGCCCTCAGAGCCGCGCGATAACGGGGCATCCGGACAAATGCAGCCCCGAAAATGGGCCCGCCGGGCGCCCCCACCCCCCACGGGAAGGACGCCCGGCGGACCGGTCATGGTGTGATCAGCGCACGCCGTACGCTTCGGTCACGGTCTGGACGACGGTGTTGCCGTTGGCGTCCGTCATCTCGGTCTTCAGGGTGACCAGCTTGCCGGCCGCGTCCGCGTGGTTCACGGTCGCGGTCCACTGGCCGCCCTTCTCCGCGGTGGTGGCCTCGGTCCAGGTCTGGCCACGGTCGTAGGAGTAGGAGACCTTGGCGGAGACCAGCTTGCCCGGGGTGTAGCCCGCGTGGCCACCGACGCTCAGACCGATCGTCTGACCGTCCTCGGCCGCCAGGTTCTTGAGCCCGTCGATCGCCAGGTCGTAGCGGGGGAAGAGCAGCGGGATGCCCTGCGAGACCACGGTCTCGTCCTGCTTCGACCGGAACTTCCAGGTGGTCTCGGTCTGCGGGGACCGCTTCCACACGGCTGCCGGCGAGCCGAACTTGAAGGTGTACAGGGTGAGTTCGTACGCCGCGTCCTCGGCCGGGACGGTGAACACTCCGGACGGCCAGCCGGTCTCACCGACCACCTCGCCGCCGCTGGTGAGCCGGAGGCTGCCGGTGTCTCCGAAGGAGCCCTGGACGCCGGTGTGCTCGGTGTCGCCCCAGAAGGCCGGTGCGACGCCGATCAGGTTGTCCTGACGCTCGGCGGCGAGTCCTTCGTTGCCCTGGGAGTCGCGCGGGGCGGCCGGGGCGAGGATGCCGCGGTACCAGTTCTCCGTGTGCTGCGAACCGGCCTTGTAGGTGTGGTCCGGGTCGACCATGTACTCGCCCCAGGGGAAGCTGGAGGAGACCCAACGCTCCCAGCCGGTCTCGTCCGCCGTGTAGTACTCGGCGCGCGTGCCCGGGACGGTCACGGTGTCGAGCGTTCCGGTGGAGTAGGACCCGCCGTACGGACGGCTGAAGATCATCGTGTCGACGTAGTCGGCCGCGAGGCCCATCGCGTCGTACGTGGCGGTCGACTTGGCGAGCTTCTTGTCACGGACCTTGTACGTCTTGTCCGTGGTGACCGGTCCGGTCTCGGGGAAGACCAGGTTGTAGACGTAGGGGCTGACGGCCGTTCCCTTCCAGCGCAGCGTCACGGCACCGTCGGCCAGGGAGGCCAGCAGGCTGTCGGCCTCGCTCTTCTCGATTCCGAGGGCGGGCAGCGGGGCGGCGCCGTAGCCCACGGACGGCTGCCAGGGGCCGGCGGCCTGCCGGTAGGCGATGATCGCCTTGGCGCCGGCCTTCTTGGCGTTGGCCGCCTGGGTGTAGAGCGAGGAGCTTTCGACCGAGATCAGAGCGATCTTGCCCTCGACACCGGCGGCGGCCAGCTCGGCCGCGGTGCCCTTGCCGGCGTCGACCAGGGCTGCCTCGCCCGTACCGTCGAGGTTGACGGAGCCGGTGCTGGCCGTGCGCGGGTGCAGTTCGATGCCACCGACGACCGAGAGCGATTCGAGCTGCGGTGCGTACGCACGCCAGGAGCTGGCGAACTCGAAGTCACCGTCGCTGGCCTTGCCCTGGATGTCGACCAGGTAGTTCGAGACGGTACGGCCGGCCGAGATCGAGCCCGAGTGCAGCCACACCTCGTCCCAGCTGCGACCGAAGGTGAGCGCGGTGGAGCGGCTCTCGGTCGCGTGGTCCTGCGTCTTCACCTGGATCCGGTGGGCCTTGCGGGCGTCCAGGACCACGGTGGTGTCCTTGGTGACGTTCAGCTGCGGCCGGGCCAGGTACGCGATGGAGTCGATCGCGTTGCCGGTGGCGTCGTCCAGGTCCGGCGAGGTGACGAAGCTGGAGAGGAAGTACGCGCCGGGGCGCACCTGGTAGACCTGGTCGGTGGCGCCGTTGTTGTAGCGGCGCTCGCCGCTGGAGTTGTCGGTGCCGATGATGTCGAGCGAGGTGGCGCCCGAAGCGGGCTCGCCCTCCCGGTCGATGACCTTGACGCGCAGGGTGACGGTCTCGGCGCCGACGTACAGCGAGAAGGGGGTGGAGACCTTGACGCCGTCGGCGCCGGTGGCCAGCACACGTCCGGTGACGTCACCGTACTGGGCGGCCTTCAGCTTCGCGGTCGGGTCGAGCGTCAGCGGGACCTTGACCGTGGCTCCGGCCGGAACGGTGACGCTGTTCGAACCGAGCTTGGCGACGGCGGAGTGGACGGCGGAGCCGTCGTTGCCGGTGACGCCCTGGACCTTCAGCGACAGCTTCACCGGCTCGGTGCCGGCGTTGGTGTACGGGACCTCGACCGTGGTGCGGTCGCTCTTGTCCTGCGGCCAGTTGAACGTGCCGCCCTGGACGGCGGAGGCGCCGAGGACGGTGGTGTCGATGGCGGCCTTCACATCGAGGCGGCCGGCACCGGTCTCGCGTACGTCGCCGGAGATGTCGCTCTTCGCGGAGGACACGAGGGCCGACTTGATCTGCTGGGCGGTCCAGTCCGGGTGACGCTGCTTCACGATGGCCGCGGCGCCCGCGACGTGCGGCGTGGCCATCGACGTACCGGACATCGAGCGGTAGGCGTAGACGCCGCGGCCACCCGCTGCGGCAGCCGAGATACCGACGCCGGGAGCGGCGATCTCGGGCTTGAGGGTGTGCGATTCGATCGCCGGTCCACGGCTGGAGAACTGAGCCGTGTCGTCGTTGCGGTCGACGGCACCGACGGTCAGCACGCTGGGAGCGCAGCCCGGGGAGGAGACGGTGTTCAGCGTCGGACCGGAGTTGCCCGCCGCGACGACGAACAGGGTGCCCTCGTTCTGGGCGAGCTGCTCGGCGGCGACGCTCATCGGGTCGGTGCAGTCGGTCGGCGTCGCGCTGCCGAGGCTCATGGAGACGACGTCGGCCTTCTGGTCGACGGCCCACTGCATACCGGCGATGATCCACGACTCGGCGCCGTCGCCGCTGTCGTTGAGGACCTTGCCCGAGATCAGGTCGGCGCCGGGGGCGACGCCCTTCTTCTTGCCGTCGCTGGCCGCGCCGCTGCCGCCCACCGTGGAGATGGTGTGCGTGCCGTGGCCGTGGTTGTCGTCGGGCCCCTTGGAGTTGGTGAAGTTCTCCGCGGCGACGACCCGTCCCTTGAGGTCGGGGTGCTCGGCGTCGACACCGGTGTCGAGGACGGCGACCTTGGTTCCCTTGCCGTCGAAGCCGGCCGCCCAGGCGAGATCGGCGCCGACCTGCTTGGTCGACTTGTCGAGGGTGGCCTCGACCTTGCGGTCGAGCCAGAGCTTCTTCAGACCGGCGGCCGAACGCGAGCGGGTGTTGGTGACGTCCGACCAGAAGTCGGCCGCCTTCTCCTTGTCGGCCTTGAGGGCGACACCGTTGATGGCCTCGAGGGAGAGCCCGCGCTTGGCGCCGCGCGGCGTGGCGGGCGTGGAGCGTGCCGCGCTCGCGCTGTACGTGGCGATGAGCGGAAGCGACGTGGCACTCGCGTCGTCGTAACCCTGGCGGATGAGCCCGGTCACATTGAAGAGTTCCTCGTCGACAGTGCCCGCGGCCAGCGCGTCGGTGGCGCTGTCGGGGTAGACGTAGAAGTCCTCGCCGGACTGCCTGGTCTGCACGAGCGGAACGGTTCCGTCCTCGCGCGGCAGGGCCGTGACCGACGAGTTCCCCGAGCTGTCCGTGCCGACCAGGACCTGGTCACCGGTCACCAGGGTGACCGTGACCGGCTTGCTCTCCTTGGCCGCGGCGGCAGCACTGCCGGTCAGCGGTCTCTTCGCGGTCGTGTCGTCCTGCGGCGTCGCCGCGGACGGTGCGATCGCGGTGGCAGCCAGGACAACGGCGGTGGCCGCTCCCAGTGCCGTACGCGATATCGGGCGCATCGCTCTCCCCAAGTGAAACCGGAATGTCTTAGAACAAACCGCAGCGTTCCGGAGATTGTTGGTAACTGCGGTGGCGCCACATTGGCAGAGCGTTAGGCGATAAAGGGATGATGTGCACGGCGGGTTTACGCCGTGGCCGCTTTCCGCCACGACCGGGCGCCCGACGACGGAGACATCATGCGGAATGAATGCGTCCGGGAGGAGTCCGCTCATGCTGGGAGCCATAGGTCTCGATGAGACACAGGAGGCCGCGTACCGCGCGCTGGTGGCGGTGGGAGCGGCGGAGGTCTCCGATCTCGCGCACCGGCTGGCACTGCTCGTACCGGACACCGAACGGGCCCTGCGCCGGCTGGAGCAGTTCGGGCTGGCCGCCCAGTCGCCGTCCCGTGCGGGCCGTTGGGTGGCGGCGCCGCCGGCCGTGGCGTTGGGTGCGTTGCTGACGCAGCAACGCCACGAGCTGGAGCAGGCGGAGTTGGCTGCGGCCGTGCTCGCCGAGGAGTACCGGGCGGAGGCCTCCGGTACCGCGGTCCATGATCTGGTCGAGGTGGTGACCGGCGCCAGCGCGGTGGCGCACCGCTTCCACCAGTTGCAGTTGGGGGCCACGAGCGAGGTGTGCGCCCTGGTCACCGGGAAGCCGATCGCGGTGAGCGGCCTGGAGAACGAGTCCGAGGAGCAGGCCGCTACGCGCGGGGTGACGTTCCGGGTGGTGGTCGAACGCGAGGTGCTGTCGCTGCCGTCCGGGATCCTGGAGCTGTCGGCCGCACTGAGCCGGGACGAGCAGTGCCGGGTCGTCGACCGGGTGCCCACCAAGCTGGTCATCGCGGACTCGGCGCTGGCCATGGTGCCGCTGACCGGACGTGACGCGGAGCCTGCGGCGCTGGTGGTCCACGCCTCCGGGCTGCTGGAGTCGCTGACGGGGCTCTTCGAGGCCGTGTGGCGCGACGCCATGCCGCTCAGGCTCGGCAGGGACAACCGGCTGGAGGAGACCTCCACCGCCCCCGATGCGACGGACCTGGAGATCCTTTCGCTGCTGCTGGCGGGGCTGACCGACGCGAGCGTGGCGAAGCAGCTGGATCTGGGGCTGCGGACCGTGCAGCGGCGGGTGAAGGGACTGATGGAACTGACCGGGGTGTCGACCCGGCTGCAGCTGGGGTGGCACGCCTACGAACGGGGCTGGGTGTCCCGGACGCCACGGGCCTGAACGAGGCCGCGCCGGATGCCCGGGCCCGGTGCTCCCGTCCGGCCGGCCGGCCCGGTTCCGAGTTGCGTATACGGCCCTGAGGTGAGCGGCGCCGACGGGCGGGACGGGCCGTACTCCGGCAGGCTGGTCGGATGGGAGTGTGGCAGCTCGTCGCGGTCGGTCTGGTCATGCTTCTCGGCCTGGTCGGCGTGCTGGTCCCGGGGGTACCGGGACCGGCGATCATCTGGGCCGCCGTGGTGTGGTGGGCGCTGACCGACCGCACTCCGGTCGCCTGGGGCGTACTCCTGGGCGCCACCACGCTGCTGCTGCTGAACCAGGCGCTGAGACCCCTGCTGCCGTCGCGTCGCCCGCGTGCGTCCGGGGTTCCGCGCAAGACGCTGATGCTGGGCGGGGCCGGTGCGATCCTGGGCTTCTTCGTGGTGCCGGTGGTGGGCGGGATCGCCGGATACGTAGGGGCCCTCTACGCGACGGAGCGGCTGCGGCTCGGCAGTCACGGGTCGGGGTGGGCGTCGGTCCGCACGGTGATGCGGACGACCGGATACTCCCTGCTCGTCGAGCTCTACGCCTGTCTGCTGGTGACCGGCGCCTGGCTGGGCGCGGTCGCCTGGGGCTGACGTACCGCCCGCTCCGCACGGACGGTACGTCAGGCTCCCCCACGCGGCGCCGGCGGACCCGGACGTCACACGGAGGGTGCGGTCACCGGATCCGGCCCCGCTTCGCGTCCATCGCGGCCCGGCCCTCGGCGCCCCTGCGCTTCCACTCCCGCAGCATCTCGGACCGCACCCGGGCATCGGTCCTGGCGACGATGCGCTGGTTCTCGCGCAGCAGCTTGCGGAAGCTGTCGAGGCGACGCCCGGACAGCGAACCGTCCTCGACCGCCGCCAGCACCGCGCAGCCGGGCTCGGCCTCATGGACGCAGTCGCGGAACCGGCACTGCTCGGCCAGCCCCTCGATCTCGGAGAAGACCTGGCCGACGCCGGTCTCCGCATCCCAGAGACCGACCCCGCGCAGTCCGGGAGTGTCGATCAGCACGCCCCCGCCCGGCAGGACCAGCAGATTGCGGGTCGTGGTGGTGTGCCGGCCCTTGCCGTCGACGTCACGGGCGGCCTGAACCTCCATCTCGGCGCGGCCGAGGAGGGTGTTGGCGAGGGTCGACTTGCCCGCACCGGACGCTCCGAGCAGCACGCTCGTACCGCCCGAGACGAGGGCCGTGAACACATCGATTCCCGCACCGGTGGTGGAGCTGACGGGCAGTACCCGCACCCCGGGCGCGACGGCCTCGATGTCCTGGACGAGATGCGACAGCGTCACGGTGTCCGGCACCAGATCGGCCTTGGTCAGCACCACGACCGGCTGGGCGGCGCCGTCCACGGCGGACACCCCGTCGCGCAACAGCGCGTCGCCTCCGGAGCTGGACATGGCGAGTGCGAGAAAGCGTTCCACCCGCCCCAGGTCGAGCTCCACGGCGAGCGAGACACAGATGGCGATGTGGTCGATGTTGGTGGCGAGCACCTGCCCCTCGGAACGTTGCGAGGAGGTCGAGCGGACGAAGGCCGTACGCCGCGGGAGCAGCGTCCGTACGAACCGCGGGTCGCCGTCGGGGTCGACCGCGACCCAGTCGCCGGTGCAGACGACCCGCATCGGATCGCGCGGTACGACGAAGGCGGTGTCGGCCCGGAGCGTGCCGTGCGGGGTGACGACATCGCACTGCCCACGGTCCACCCGGACCACCCGTCCGGGCAGCAGACCCTGACCCGCGTACGGGGCGAACTCGGCGGCCCAGCCGTCGTCCCAGCCGTACGGGGACAGCGGGTGCGACGCGGACGGGACCCGAGCAGAAGAAGCGAAGGACGACGAAGAAGAGAACGGAGAAGACAAGGGAAACCCTTCACAGGGTGGCCCCGGCAGCGCGCACACGGGCGCGCGGAGTTCAGGAAGAGGTCAGCCGGCGACCACGGGGGTGGGAACGACGAACTTCTGGTTGTGGGAAGCACCCACCACAGCGACAGTCATCAATGTCCTCACCTCCTGGTTCACACACGGGCCGGCACCGGCGGTTCTGCCCCGCCGACCGGAACGCTGCACACGATAGTCCGCGACCGCCGAAGGGCGTCAACTCATTTTTCGGCACAACGTCCCCTGCGCCGACCCAGCACCGTCGCGGCCACACGCATCGGAGACAACCATGTTTTTCCCTCGATCAGGTGATACCTCCGCACAACGACCGATACCAGACCACTAGGGTGCCGAGCATGACCCCACCTCAGACCTCCAACGGCACCTTCACCCCAGCCCAGTTGGGCACGATCGCCTTGATCGGATGGAGCGGCGAACATCCCGATGGCACCCAGGACGTCGCCTTCCTTCTCGTGTACTCACTGGGAGACGGCGCGGAGGGCCCGGCCGTCGGCGAGGCCGCCCTGCGCGTGGCCCTGAGCCGCAGCGGCCTGCCGGTGGAGGCCGGTCCGGTGTACGCCGCCGAAACCCCGGGCCTCCCGGTGAAGCTGCTCGTCCAGGCAGGCCAGGCGGTCCTGACGCTTCCTCACTTCACCGCCCAGTACACCGCACCGCCCGAGTGGCTGGCCGCGGCGGAAGGGCGGGGCGAGGTGCACACGATGTTCGCCACCCGTCCATGGCCCCAGGGCGCACCGGGCCGACCGGTGAGCGAGGAGGCGCTGCGCTCCTTCGCCGGCGATCCGGAGGTCATCATGACCTCGGCCCACTGCGTCCTTCCGGTACGCAGCCTGGGCTGAACGCATCGCCCCCGTAAGCCGGATGCCCACCGCCCCCCGTGGAACGGTGGGCATCCTGATGTGTGGAGCCCTGGGGCAAAAAGCCCCGGACGCCGCTCGGCTGTTCCGTGCACGCCCGATGCGGAGGACCGGGGGTTAACTCCCCCATGGCCGCCCGCACTTGCGTGTACGTCAGCGGTTGGCGAATCCTTTGCCCGAGAGCACCGGGATGCCCTCCAGGATGTGTGACAGCGGCTCGTCCCCCTTGGCCTGGGTGGAGTTCTCCGCGCACTGCTGGTTCCGCGGCGAGGAAAGGACATCGACGTCCTGCACCGCGACCGGCAGGAGCAGGCCGCCGAGCGAGCCGGCGTTGGCGTGGACCGGCAGGCCGACACAGGCTTTGTTCAGCGATCCCTGGACGAGCTCGACCTGCGGGCTGCCGTCGCCATGGGTCACGCTGTTGCCGAACGAGTCCACGGCCCCCTTGCCGTTGACCGACGTGGTGCCCTCGCCGTTGCCGACCGCCATGGCCGCAGGGGCTGCGGCAGCCGACAGACCGACCAGGGACACGGCCACAGCCGCGCCGGCCATCATCTCCTTCATCACGCTTCACCTTTCGGAGCGACCCGTTGTGGAACGTAGTGATCAACCCGCTACGAAAGCGTCGGTTCCGCCGCGCCACTCACATGGGCTTGATCCGCCATGAGTTCGATGATTCAACCGGTCACCCGTCGACCGTCTCGTCGGAGGTACGGGCGGCCGGAACACGGCTCTCCGCGGAAGACCTCCCGGGCTGCGCGGACGGCGCCTGCTCCGGTCTGGCGCGGGCTGCCTGCCATTCGGCGAGCAACCGGTCGTAGATGGGTGTGGCGTCCTGTGCGTGCCACTGCCGGCCGCAGGGGTGTTGGCTGTTGTACTGGTCCATGGACGGCCCCTACCCGGTGCGTCGGGTGGCGCCTGCCGTCACTACGGCATCCGGCCCAGCCGGCCCGCCCCTTCGAGGGGTCCATCAGGCCCCGGACGCACGAGAAGGGATCGACGCGTCCGAGCCGCCGTGGCATGGCAGCCGCGTGGACGTGTCGACCCCTCGATACTCCCGTACTGCGGACAGGTGTGCCCGGAGTCGCCCGTGGCGCTGTCCTCGACGAGGCCGAGGTGCCGATGGCGGGCGACCGGAGTGAGTATCGCTAGTTGTTGCCGCCCCCGTTGCCGGAGAGGACCGGGATGTTGCTCAGGAGGTGCGACAGCGGCTCGTCACCCTTGGCCTGGGTGGAGTTCTCCGCGCACTGCTGGTTCTGCGGCGAGGAAAGGACGTTGATGTCCTGGAGCCCGACCGGGATCCCGCCGAGGACCGAACCGACATTGGCCTTGGCCGGCAGCGCGACGCAGGGCTTGTTCAGCGAGCCCTGGATGAGCGCGAACTGCGGGCTCCAGTCACCGTGGGTGGCGGAGTTGCCGTACGACTGGTCGGCACCGTTGCCGTTGAACGTTGTCGTACCACCCTCGTTGCCGAGCGCCAGGGCCTGCGGGGCGATCGCCGCGGAGACACCGACGACCGAAGCAGCGACGGCTGCCGAGGCCATGAACTTCTTGATCATGAAATAGCCCTTCTGGGTTTTCTGTTGTCCGCCTGTCCGGAGCGCCCTGATCAACTCAAGGCCGCGGGAATGGTTGTGCCTCTTCACTCGAACGGTGCCTTCACGGACCCGCCGTTCCTCGCACACGCGCTGCGTGACCTGCGGCCCGCTCCGCATGCGCAGGAGGCTGCGGTCGCGCGCGGGATCAGCCGCCGATCGGCAGTCCGCCCATGAGCGGAGCCGCTGCTCCCCCGGTCAGCCTGGTGACGGCACCGGTGCCCTGCACGGATTCCGCGGCGCCGCCCACCGTGTCGACGACCGGGTCGACAGCCTGCGGGGCGCTCTCCACTACCTGGTTGACGCCACCGTTGAGGCTGAAGTTCGGGCCTGTGGCCGTGGCAACGGCGAAGGCGGGAGCGGCCGTTCCAAGAGCAGCTACAGAACCGACGACGAGGGCAGCAGTCTTCGCGTACTTCACTTTCGGGTTCCCTTCTGCAGCGGCAGCCGTATCGGTCGCGCACCCGCGCCGCACCAGCCCTCTTCGGCTGTGACGTCCACCGCACTCGCCCTGGGCAACGATGCGGTTGCGGCAGGGCAACTGCACAGTTCTTCTTTTTTCCGCAACCACTCGATCGACGACCAGGACGAAGAAAGGCCCCGGCACGCAGCGAATGCGCACCGGAGCCTTCCGTTCAAGAGTGCCCGGTCAGAAGGACCAGGAATCAGGCAGCGGGGCAGAAGTTGCCGAACGCGGGGTTGAGCACGCCGACCACGCTCACGGAGTTCCCGCAGAGGTTGACCGGAAGGTGGATCGGGGCCTGGATGTGGTCACCCGACACGATGCCGGGGGAATTGGTGGCATAGCCCTCGGCACCGGAGTCGGCGAACGCGGGCGCGGCGGCACCCATCGCCATCAGGGTTCCGGCGGCAATGGCAGCGGCCTTGGTGTACTTCATTTTCATCCCTTTCTGTGACGGAGTTCGAAGCGGTCACGCCTTTCGTGCCGCACGAGCGCGGTCCTGCGACCCGCGACTCCGCCACTGCAATTCGTAACGATTGAGGACCGCGAGCGAATATCTTCAAAAAGAAGATTTCCGAGAACCGCCGCATGACGCAGCAACGATCACTTGACGTCACCGGCGGGTTCGCCGGCCTCTCCGGTGCACCGGCACGCGGGAAGGCAGCGGCGGGCCCGGGCTGCACGGAGGAGGAACGTCGGCAGCCCGGGTCGTTCATGGGGGCCGGATCAGCCGTTGCCGATGCCGTTGCCGGTGAGGACCGGGATGTTGCTCAGGATGTGCGACAGCGGCTCGTCACCCTTGGCCTGGGTGGAGTTCTCCGTGCACTGCTGGTTCTGCGGCGAGGAAAGGACGTCGACGTCATGGACCGTGACCGGGACCAGACCGAGGAGCGAGCCTGCGTTGGCCTTGGCCGGCAGGCCGATGCACGGCTTGTTCAGGCTGCCCTGCACCAGGCCGAACTGGGGGCTGCCGTCACCACGGGTCTCGGCGTTGCCGAACGACTGCGAGGCGCTGTTGCCGTTGACCGACGTGGTTCCACCCTCGTCACCGAGCGCCATGGCCTGCGTCGCGCCCAGACCGAGGATGGAGGCAGCGACGGCACCCGTAGCCAGAACCTTCTTGATCACGATGAACCCTTCCCGTGCTGGATGCCCCGGACCGGAGCCCCCTGCCCAACTCGCGACCGTGCGTTTAGTTCTCTCCATTCACCCGAATGCCAGCACGCACGGACAGGAGTACGAAACAATTCCCCTGGGGCTTCAGGGTCATTCACCCTCCCATTCCCCGACATCCGGGGAGGTGGCGCCCGCACATTCCCTGGAGCAGGTCCCAGCATTCGGCGGATACGTCGTACGTCAAGGTGGATGCGCCTGGATCATCCGTCTGAGTGGTCACCAAACTTCCACAGCCTTTCGGGTTTCCTCAACAATTCCGCCTCGTTATGGCTTTTATCAGGCGTACCGATCCGGCATCTGCCGAGCACGGATTCCGCGCCGCTTGATGAATGAGCCGCGAGCGTTCCGCTCGCACGGAATGTCCACGGAATGTCCTAGGAAAGGGCAACCAATGCGAAAAGCCTTGAGTAAGAGCGTGCTGGTCGTGGCGGCGGCGTCAGCCGTCCTGACCGCGACCGGCGGATACGCGTTCGCGGACGCGTCGGCCGATGGCGACGCCATCGGTTCGCCAGGGGTCGGCTCGGGCAACGCCGTGCAGGTGCCGGTCCACGTTCCCGTCAACGTGTGCGGCAACACGGTCAGCGTGATCGGTCTGGTGAACCCCGCGTTCGGCAACGAGTGTGCGAACGAGGACGACGGCCCGGCTGCGGGCGACGCCCAGGGCGCGAACGCCGGCAGCACGGCCTCCGGTTCCGCCGGTGTGCTGTCGGGCGACCTCATCCAGGCGCCGGTGGACGTCCCGGTGAACGTCTGCGGCAACACGGTCGACGTGGTCGGTCTCCTGAACCCCACCACCGGCAACCGGTGCGGGTACGGCGAGGACGGCCAGGACACCCCAGGCGGCCAGGACACCCCGGGCGGCCAGGACACCCCCGAGCCGCCGAACCACAAGCCCCCGCACCACAAGCCGCCGCACCACAAGCCGCCCACCAAGGGGGACCACCACCACGACGACTGCCCGCCCGGGCATGACGACGAGCCGCCCACAAACGAGCCGCCCACGAACGAGCCGCCCGAGCACGAGCCGCCGACGAACGAGCCGCCCGAGCACGAGCCGCCCACGCACAAGCCGCCGACCCACACCTCCTGGCACCACAACCCGCCGAAGCACACCTGGCACCACGGCTGGGACCAGAATCCGCCGCAGCACACCTGGCAGCACACGCCGCAGCACCACCAGCCGGAGATGGCGCACACCGGCACGGACACCAACCTGGGCATCGCCGGTGCCGCCAGTGCCGCGATGGTGCTCGGCGGCAGCCTGCTGATGCGCCGCAGCCGCGCCTCGCGGGACTGACGCACCCCATGCACAGAGGTCCGGTGGGACAGCACATGCTGTCCCACCGGACCTTTCGTCGTCCCGTCCGAGCAACGGGTCCCTGGAGCGTCAGACCGTGGAGAGCCCCGCGCGGTCCAGGTAGGCGGCGACGGTCGCCGTCTCCGCGGCGTCCAGCGGGCGCATCGGCGGGCTCATCACGTTGGTGGCGATGATCCCGCGCAGCATCAGCGCGGTCTTGAACGCACCGAGTCCCGCCGCCGTGGCGGACGCCGTGCCGGGACGGGCTGCGCGGACGATGTCGAAGAGCCCGACGAGGCGGTCCTGCTCGGTCTTCGCCGCGGCCCAGTCGCCACGCACCGCGGCCTCGTGGAGGCGTACGTACCCGTGCGGGTCGACATTGCCGAGCCCCGGGACCGAGCCGTCGGCGCCACCGAGCATCATCGCGTCGACGACCAGCTCATGGCCGGTGAGCACGGAGAAGTCCGGCAGCTCCTGGGCGCCGATGGCCAGCCGTCGGAACGAACCGTCGTCGCCGCTGGAGTCCTTCACACCGGCCAGCACCCCGTCCGCGGCGAGCGGGAGCAGGAGTTCCGGGTCGAGCTTGCTGTGCACGCAGACCGGCACGTCGTACGCCAGGAGCGGCAGGTCGACGGCGGCGGCGACATCCCTGAAGTGCCGGTCGATCTCCGTGTCGTGGGTACGGGTGTAGAACGGCGCCGTGACGACGACGGCGTCCGCACCGAGCTCGGCGGCGCGGTTGGCACGCTCGATCGCACGGTTGGTGGTGGTCTCGATCGCTCCGACGAGAACCGGCACCTGGCCCGCGGCAGCCGCCGTGATGACCTTGATGACCTCGTCCTGCTGTCCGGGCGTCAGATAGGCGGTCTCGCCGGAGCTGCCGAGGGCGAACAGCCCGCTGACACCGCCGTCGAGGAGATGCCCCACGACCCGCTCCAGGGAGGGGCGGTCGAGCTCGCCGTCCGCGGTGAGCGGGGTGACGACGGGCGGGATCACTCCCGAGTAGCGGGGGGTTCGGGCGGTCATTCGGTGCTCCTTGCGGATGGTACGGGGGTTGCGTCCCCGGAGGGGGACACGGGGGTCTGGGGGTGGACGCAATGCCAACGGTGCCCGTCGGCGCCTTCGGTGAGCACCGGGAAGACCGTGGCGCACGCGTCGTCCGCCTTCCAGCAACGGGTGCGGAACGGGCAGCCGGTCGGCGGGTTGGTCGCCGAGGGGACCGGGCCGGTGAGCACGATGCGCTCGGTGGTCTCCAGCAGGCTGGGCGTCGCGGAGAGCAGCGCCTCGGTGTACGGGTGCGAGGGGGCGCCCGCGACATCCGCCGCGCGTCCTTCCTCGACGATGCGGCCGAGGTAGAGGACGGCGATGCGGTCGGCGAGGTAGCGCACGGTCTGGATGTCGTGCGAGATGAACACCATGCCGAGGCCGAGGCGTTCACGCAGGTCCACCAGGAGGTTGAGGACCTGGGCGCGGACCGAGACGTCGAGCGCGGACGTCGGTTCGTCGGCGACGATCAGTTCCGGTTCGAGTGCCAGTGCGCGGGCGATGGCGACGCGCTGGCGCTGGCCGCCGGAGAGCTGTCCGGGCAGTGCGGCGAGGGTGTGGTCGGGCAGGCCGACCAGGTCGAGGAGTTCCTCGACGCGGGCCTCGCGCTCCTCCCGGGTGCCGCGCCGGTGCACGTCGAGCGGGTCGCGCAGGATCTGACGGACCGTGAGCCGGGGGTTGAGGGCGGTGGACGGGTCCTGGAAGACCACACCCACGGCGGAGCCGAAGTCGTTGCGGCGCTGCGACGCGGACATCTCCCAGAGGTCGCGCCCGTGGAAGCGGACCTCGCCCTCGGTGGGCTTCTGGAGTCCGGTCAGTACCCGGGCGAGCGTGGACTTTCCGCAGCCGGACTCGCCGACCAGGCCGACGATCTCGCCCTTCTTGACCTCGAGCGTGGCGTCGGTGAGTGCGTGCACCGCGTCCCGGCTGAAGAGCCCGCCGCTGCGTGCCTTGTGGCGTACGTGGACGCCGTCGAGCCTGATCACAGGGCGCTCCCTTCCAGCTGTGCGGCCTGCGCCGGGTGGTGGCAGGCGAAGCCGTGGTCCTGCGCGTCGGCGCGGGTGGTGAGTTTCGGTGTGGTGGTGCGGCACAGTTCGGTGGCCGCGCCGCAGCGCGAGGCGAACCGGCAGCCCTCGCCGAAGCTCTGGGGTGCGGGGACGACGCCGCGGATCTGGTGCAGCCGTTCGGCGCCCGCCTCCAGGGAGACGACCGAGCCGAGCAGGCCGCGGCTGTAGTGGTGGGTGGGCGCGGTGAGGACGGAACGCGTGTCCCCGATCTCGGCCAGCCGGCCCGCGTACATCACCGCGACGCGGTGCGACAGGTCGCCGACGAGGGCGAGGTCGTGCGAGACGAGCACCATGGCGAAGCCGAGCTCGTCACGGAGTTGCACGAGGAGTTCGACGACCTGGGCCTGGACGGTGACGTCGAGGGCGGTGGTCGGTTCGTCGGCGATGAGCAGACGGGGGTTGCGGGACAGTGCCATGGCGATCAGGACGCGCTGGCGCTGGCCGCCGGAGAGCTCGTGCGGGTAGCTGCGCAGGGTGCGTTCGGGCGACAGGCCGACCAGTTCGAGGAGTTCGGCCGGGGTCTTCGTGCCCCCGCGCGAGGTGAGCTGCTTCAGCTGGGTGCCCACGAGCACCGACGGGTTGAGGGAGGAGAGCGCGTCCTGGTAGACCATCGCGATCTCGGGGCCCATCAGGGCGCGGCGCTCCTTCGGCGAGAGCTTCAGCAGGTCCCGGCCGCGGTACAGAATCTCGCCGCTGACCTCGGCGTTGCGGGCCAGGAGGCCCATCACGGCGAGGCTGGTGATGGACTTTCCGCAGCCGGACTCGCCGACCAGGCCCAGGGTTTCGCCCTCGTGGACGGTGAAGTTGAGCGCGTCCACGACCGGGACGTCGCCGTACCGGTCGGGGAAGCGGATCGCGAGGTCGCGTACGACGAGGAGTTCGTCGGCGTCCTCACGCACCGGGGTGATGGTCGGCTCCTGGGCGTGGATGCGCTCGGCGAGCTGGGTGAGGGCGGCGTCGATGTCGACGGTGGAGCGGGCCTCCACCGGGTCCGCTGCCGTGGTGGCGGTGGAGGGGCCGGGGGTGGTGCGGGCCTGCTTCGGCGCGGCGGACGCGTCGGTGAGGCCCTCGGAGAGGATGTTCAGCGCGAGCACGGTGATCAGCAGGGCGAGGCCGGGGAAGAACGTGGCCCACCAGCCGCCCGCCAGGAGGATCTGCCGGCCGTAGGCGAGGACGCTGCCCCAGCTGGGGTCGGGGTCCTGGACTCCGGCGCCGATGAAGGAGAGGCTCGCCTCGAAGATGATCGCCTCGGCGACCATGACGGTCGCGAACACCATGACCGGGGCCATGCAGTTGACGGCGACGTGCCGCACCACGATGTAGGCCCGTCGGGCTCCGATGACCTTCTCGGCCGCGACGTAGTCCTCTCCGTACTGGGACAGGACGTTGGCGCGGACCACGCGGGCCAGCGACGGGGTGTAGACGAAGGCGATGGTGAAGATGATGACCGGGATGCTGGTGCCGAAGACCGCGACGAGGACGGCGGCCAGGGCGATCGGCGGGAACGACATCACCACGTCGAGGGTGCGCATCACCGATTCGTCGCCGAGCTTGCGCGAGGTGGCGGCGAGGGCGCCCAGGACGGATCCGGCGATCAGGGCGACGGCGGTCGAGCCGAGGCCGATGATCAGCGAGTAGCGCGAGCCGTGCACGACCCGGGCGAAGACGTCGCGGCCGGCCCGGTCGGTACCGAACCAGTGGTCGGCGCTCGGGGCCTGGACCGGGGTGCCGGTGGTGAGCGGGTCCTGCGTCAGCAACGGCGCGAAGACGGCGCCGAGGACGACGACGATCAGCACGCCGAGGGCGATGCGGGAGGCGACCGGGAGTGCGCGGAACGCGATGCCGGGTCGGGACAGTTTGGAGGCCAGACGGCCGGTGGCGAACATGTCACACCGTCCTGATACGCGGGTTGACCAGCAGGTAGAGCAGGTCGACGATGACGTTGACCACCAGGAACGCAATGGCGATGGTCAGTACGGTGCCCTGGACCAGGGCGACATCGCCACCGGTGACACCTTCGAGGATGAGTTTGCCCATGCCGGGCAGGTCGAAGATCGCTTCGATGACGACCGCGCCGCTGAGCATGTAGCCGACCTTGATGCCGAGCACGGTCAGCGGGGTGACGAGCGCGTTGCGCAGCACCGAGCGGATGACCAGGAAGGGCGGGAGGCCGTTGCCCTGGGCGGTGCGGACGTAGTCGCGGTCGAGTTCGGCGACCATCGAGGTCCGGACGAGCCGGGCGAGCGAGGCGGAGACCGGAAGCGCGAGGGAAATCGCGGGCAGCGCCATGCTGCGGAGCCAGCCGCTGAAGGAGTCGGCCGGGTTGGTGTATCCGCCGGTCGGGAAGATCGGCGAGTTGAGTGCGAACTGCTGGATGAGCAGGACGCCGAGCCAGAACGACGGGATGGCGACCCCGGCCATGGACACGATTCGGAAGAGCTGGTCGGGCCAGCGGTCCCGGTACATCGCGCCGATCACGCCGAAGACGACGGCCAGGACGACCGCGAGGATCAGCCCGAGGAAGGTCAGCTGGAGGGTGAGCGGGAAGGCGCCCGTGATCCGGTCGATGACGGGCTGGCTCGGCGGGACGGTCGTCCCGAGGTCGAGGTGGAGCAGTTGGCCGAGGAAACGGAAGTAACGGACCGGCAGGGGGTCGTTCAGTCCGTTGGCTTCGGCGAAGGCCGCACGGGCCTCGGGTGTGGCGCTCTCCCCGAGCGCGTTGAAGGCCGGGTCGACCGGCGAGAACTGCAGCACCACGAAGACAAGCAGCGCGATGCCGAGGATCATCACCGGCATCATCGCGACGCGGCGCAGCGCGAGCCGGAGAAAAGCAACCATCGTCGGGTTCCTTGCGGTTGGGCGGTTTGGGGTCCGGGACGTCTGGGGCGTCTGGGGCAGACGCCCCGGACCGGACTGTCAGGCGCGGGGCCCTGCCGTCGGACGCCGACCGCGAAGAGGCGGTCCGACGGCAGGGCCCGGACGGGCCGGTGGGCCGGTCAGGCGCGGCTGACGTCCAGGAAGGACAGGCCCGTGGTGGGCAGCGGCTTGAAGCCGGGGAGGGCCTTCTCGTTCCAGGCGGTGGGCAGCTTGCGGTGGAGGATCGGGTACAGCGCGGCCTCCTCGGCGACCAGGTCGGTGACCTGGCCCCACAGCTCCTTGCGCTTGGTCTCGTCGGCGGCCTGAGCGGCCTTGTCGAGGAGCTGCTTGACCTGCTTGTACGCGTCGGACTTCGCCCAGCCGTAGCGCTTCTCGGGCCAGAAGCCGTAGTAGAACCAGCGCAGCAGGAGGTCGGCGTCGTTACCGAAGACGGACGGGTCGCCGGGAGCGACCAGCACCTCGAAGTCGCCCTTGTCGACCTTGGCGTACTGGGCCGGGGACTGGGCGATGTTGAGGGTGACCTTGACGCCCGCCGCCTCCCAGCTCTCCTTCAGCAGCGGGGCGATGTCCTTGACCCAGCCGGTGTCGGTGGTGAGCACAGTGAAGGAGAGGTTCCCGACGCCTGCCTCGGAGAGCAGCTTCTTCGCCTTCGCCACGTCGTGCGTGTAGACCGTGGCGGCCTTGTGGTAGTCGGGGTGGGTCGAGGGGACGTACCCGGTGGCGGCCGCGGCGTTGCCCACCATGGCGGTGGAGATGATCTTCTCGGTGTCCAGGGCGTAGTGCAGCGCCTGGCGCACCCGCTTGTCGGCGAACCGCTTGTCGGCGGTGTTGAACATCAGGAAGAGCAGACCGAAGGACTGGACGGACTCGGTCTTCACGGAGCCCGAGAGCCGCTTGACGTCGATGTAGGGAACGTCCTCGATGGCCTGGACGCGGCCGGACTCCATGGCGCTGACGCGGGCCGACTGGTCCGACATCAGGCGCCAGATCATCTTCTTGGCCTTGGCCGGGTGCGGGCCGTTGTACTTGTCGAACTTCTCGAAGACGATCTTGTCCTCGCGGGTGGCGGAGACGAACTTGTACGGGCCGGAGCCCACCGGCTTGGCGTCGAAGGCCTTGGGGTCCGGCTCGACGATCTTCTTCGGGACGATCCGGGCCACGGCGATGCGGGACGGGAAGAGCGCGAAGGGGTACTTGAGCTTGAACTCGACGGTGCTCGTGTCGACGGCCTTCACGGTGTCGATGAAGGGCACGAACTGCGCCATGAGCGAGGCGTTCTTCTCGTCCAGGATGCGTTCGAAGCTGAACACCACGTCCTCGGCGGTGACCGCGGAGCCGTCGTGGAAGGTCGCACCCTCGCGGAGCGTGGCCCGGTAGGTGGTGGCGTTGATCTTCTTCGGCATCTCGGTGGCCAGCGCGGGGCGGGCGACAAGAGTTGCCGGATCGAGATCAACGAGGCCCTCGAAGATGTGCATGTTGGCCGCGTACGGGGTCGCGCCCGAGGTGATCATCGGGTCGAAGCCGGTCGACAACGGGTACGAGAGACCGGCCTCGATGAGGCCGTTTCCGTCGCCCTTGCCCGACGAGCCGTTGGCGGTCGAGGACGGGCCGCCGCAGGCGGAAAGGCTCGCGGTGATGGCTGCTGCCGCACCGATGGCGCTGGTGTAACGCAGGAAGGTGCGGCGCTCGACACCAGCTGATCTCAGCTCGGGCACGGGTCCTCCAGGGACGTCGAAGGTGGAACGTGGCGGGAACAGCGGCCGGACACGAGAATCGCGAAGACCGAAGTGCCTCATGCATCAGACGTCAGATGTCTGATGCCTTGATAGCGTGGGAACGTAGCTTGACAATCGAGAGGGGTCAAGAGGTGGGGAGTTCACATTTGTCCGGCGCGAAGCCCGGGAGACAACTGCTCCGGCAGGAGGTCGCCGACGGCATCAAGCGTTACATCCTCGACCAGCGCCTGCGCCCCGGGGATCCGCTGCCCACCGAACCGGTCCTGTGCGAGACGCTCGGCGCCAGCCGGTCCAGCGTCCGCGAGGCGGTGAAGATCCTCGACGCGCTGGACATCGTGGAGGTGCGGCACGGGCATGGCACGTACGTGGGCAGGCTGAGCCTGTCGGCCCTGGTGGAGAGCCTGACCTTCCGTGGCCTGCTCTCCCCCGACGACGACTTCCAGGTGATGGCCGACCTCGTCGACGTGCGGGAACTCTTCGAGCGCGGGATGGCCGACCGGATCGTCTCCCTGCTCAGCCAGGACCAGCTCGACACGCTGGACGGGCTGGTCGCCACCATGCGCGAGACCGGCGTCCAGGACGGGCACGGCTTCGTGGAGGCGGACCGGGCGTTCCACGCACTGCTGGTGGCGCCGCTCGGCAACGAACTGATCGGCCAGCTCTCGATGGCCTTCTGGGACGTGTACTCGATCGTCGCGCCCCATCTCGACGGATTCACCCGGGCCGACGAGATGGAGACGATCACGGCGCACCAGAACATCGTGGACGCCGCGCGCAGCGGTGACACCGCGGGATTCCTGAAGGCCCTGGGCGAGCACTACGCCCCGGTCCGGCGCCGGATCTCCGAGGCCCGCGGGCGCCGCAGCGCCCAGGACTGACCCTTCCACCCGCCCCTCCCCCGGGAGGGGCCGGAGCCCCGTCGGGGCGCGACACGGCCCGGCGGGGCTCTTGACGTCCGTCGCGAGCACTGCCTAGGGTCCGTGTGCCGCCAGGACATCTGACGTCTTCTGTCTCGATGCCCGGTGTTCATCGCCTCAGTTCATCCAGGAGGGCACCTCCATGCCGTTGACGGACCTCTCGCTCGCGGACTGCCGCGCCTACCGGCCCGAACTCCCGGTTCCCGACGGATTCGACGCCTTCTGGTCCGAGACGCTGAGCCGGTCCGCCGCGGCGGGCCGGGACGCCGGGAAGAAGCCGGTGTACACCCCCGTCGACACCGGACTCACCCAGATCCGCACCTACGACGTGACCGTGCCCGGCTTCGCCGGACAGCCGGTCCGCGGCTGGCTGCGCCTGCCGGCCGGGGCCACCGAACCGCTCGGCTGCATCGTCGAGTTCCTGGGGTACGGGCGTGGCCGCGGGCTCGCCCACGAGAACCTGCTCTGGGCGTCCGCCGGCTACGCACACCTGATCATGGACACCCGCGGTCAGGGCTGGTCGGCCGCGGAGGGCGCCACTCCCGACACGGACGCCGGTGCGGCCGGGGTCGTCCCCGGCTTCCTCACCCGTGGCATCGAGAGCCCCGAAACCTTCTACTACCGACGGGTGTTCACCGACGCGGTGAGCTCCGTCGAGGCGATACGCGAGCACCCCGAGATCGATCCGGACCGGATCGTCGTCACCGGCGTCAGCCAGGGCGGCGGCATCACACTCGCGGTGTCGGGACTCGTGCCGGGGCTGGCCGGCGTGATGCCGGACGTGCCGTTCCTCTGCAACTTCCCCCGGGCCGCGGAGATCACGGGCCTTCCGCCGTACACCGAGATCGCCGAGTACCTGAAGCTCCACCGCGACCGCACCGAGACGGTGTTCACCACCCTGGCGCACTTCGACGCCGCCCTGCTCGCCACCCGCGCCACCGCTCCCGCGCTGTTCTCGATCGCGATGATGGACGAGATCTGCCCGCCCTCCACCTGCTTCACCGCGTACAACCACTACGCGGGGCCCAAGGACGTACGGGTCTACGGGTTCAACGGGCACGAGGGCGGCGCGGCCTATCAGCAGCGGGAGCAACTGGCCTGGGTGCGTGATCTGTTCGCAGCCCCGCCGTCGGGGCGGGGCTCCCACTCCTGACCGGAGGTTCCTCCTTGCGCAGACGATCCGTGCTTCTCGCCGCCGGCGCGGCCGCCCTGGGTACCCAGCTCGGCAGCCGCGCCTTCGCCGCCACGGGCAGCGGCCCGGTCCTGGACCACGGCACATCGGTGGATCTGGACGGCAGTCAGTACGTCGACCTGTCGGACCATGCCGCCGCACTGGCCCCGCTCACCACAGGCACCATCGTCGTCACCTTCCGCACCACGAGTCACAACCAGGCGATGACGCTGCTCAGCGCCTCCGACCCGACCGTTCCCTCCTCCAACATCACCCTGAACCTGTCCGGCGGCGCCCTGCAGTTCTCCGTGCGCAACAAGGGCGCCGTGCTCATCAATGTCATGACCAGGACACGCTACGACGACGGCCGGCTCCACACCGTCGCCGTCACCGTGGACGCCTCGGGCACCCGGCTCCACGCCGGTGGGCGCACCGTGTTCGAGACGTCCCAGCACTCCTTCTTCGCCAACAGCTCCGGGCTGACCGCCCTGGCGCTGGGGCGGAATCTGGACAGCGACCACCCCGGCGGCGAATGGTTCTGCACCGGCACGATCGAACGGGCCGCCGTCTGGGACCGGGTGCTCGACGAGTCCGAACTGGTCGCCCAGAGCCCCCGGCCCGAGCTCGCCGATCTGGGCCGGATCTCCACCATCCTGAACAGCGACACGCCCGCCACCTGGGTCGTCACCGGCGACAGCATCACCCACGGCGCCCTGCACACCAACGGCTGGCGCAGCTACCCGGAGCACTGGATGGAACGGGTCCGCTGGGAACTGGGCAAGCCGAAGAACCGGGACTTCGTGATCGACTCCGGCGTGAGCGGCGCCACCAGCGCCGACCTCATCGCCGGGTTCGGGGAACGGGTCACCGCCTTCTCCCCGAAGGTCGTCTCGATCATGATCGGTACGAACGACATCGCGACGTCCGGTCTCGGCCTGGAGGTCTACCGGGCCAATCTCGTCTCGCTGGTGCGCTCGGTGCGCGCACTGCCCGGCTCCCCCGTCCCGGTGCTCCAGTCGCCGAACCCGGTCGATCCGGCCAAGTGGCCCGGCAGGGTGGGCCTTTCCCAGTACGCCCGGGTCATGGGCGAGGTCGCGGCGCAGGAGAACGCCGTGTTCATCGACCACTACAACGACTGGCTGAGCAGCAACGACGGCAAGGTCCCGCTCTCCCTGCTCAATGACGGGCTCCACCCCAACGAGCGGGGCCACCACCACATCGCCGTCAAAATGATCAAGGACCTTCAGGTCTTCGACAGCGACAGCCGGGTCTGCTCGCTCCTCGTCCCGTAGCGAGGAGCGGCTGCTCCCCCGCGCCCCGCCGCCGGGCCTTCTCCTGCCCGCCGGGGTCCTGCCCCGTATCTCCGTTTTCCCGAGAAGCACCACACCTTCCGAGAAGAGAGATCCCCCATGCAGCGAAAAGTCTCCCTTGCCCTGCTCAGTGCCGCCCTGCTGGTGGCCACCGCGACAGGCACCGCACACGGCGCCGCCGCGGCGGCCGGTGAACTGACCTCCCAGGACCTGACCGTGGACGGAGTGGGCTCGCCGCACTACCGCATCCCGGCGCTCACCACCTCGGTGAAGGGCACGGTCCTGGCGGCCTACGACGCCCGCCCCACCCTCGGCGACCTGCCGAGCAACATCTCCGTCGTACTGCGCCGCAGCACGGACGGAGGTGCGACCTGGCAGCCGCAGCAGGTGGTCCGTCAGGACGCCGCTCCCCAGGGCTACGGCGACCCGAGCCTGCTCGTCGACCGCACCACCGGCCGGATCTTCCTCTTCTACGCGGCCTCGGTGAACCAGGGCTACTTCGGCTCGGCCACCGGCAACGACGAGACCGACCCCAACGTCCTCCAGGCCGACTACAGCTACTCCGACGACGACGGCCTGACCTGGACCCACCGCCGGATCACCAGTCAGATCAAGAACCCTGCCTGGGGCGGCATGTTCGCGGCCTCCGGTGAGGGCATCCAGGTGCGGCACGGTACGTACAAGGGCCGGCTGATCCAGCAGTACGCCGTCCGCGTCAACGGCGCCAACTACGCGGCCAGCGCGTACAGCGACGACCACGGCGAGACCTGGAAGATGGGCAACCCGGTCGGTCCCGGGGCCGACGAGAACAAGACCGTCGAGCTGTCCGACGGCAGGATCATGCTCAACAACCGTGCCAAGCCGTACCGGACGATCGCCTACTCCACCGACGGCGGCGTCAACTACACCCCGCTCACCCAGGACACCAATCTGATCGACCCGGCCAACAACGCGTCCGTGATGCGCTACAACGCCGACGCCGATGCCTCGAACCCGCAGGCGTCCTGGCTGCTGTTCAGCAACACCGAGGACACCTCGTCGCGGCGCAACCTCACGGTGAAGATGTCCTGCGACAACGGGAAGACCTGGCCGATCAGGAAGGTCGTCGACTCGGGCGCCGCTGCCTACTCGACGCTGACCCGACTGCCCGACGGGCGGCTCGGGCTGCTCTACGAGCGGGCCAACTACACGCACATGACGTACGCCTCGTTCGATCTGAAGTGGCTGGGCGGCACCTGTGCGGACATCACGATCACGCCGCCCGCGACCCTGAAGGCGGGCACGCAGGCGGAGGTGACGGTCCGGGTCGTCAACCGGATGGACGTGTGGCGCGCGGCGGGCACGGTCGATCTGACCGTGCCGTCCGGCTGGACGACGCAGCAGGTGAGCATCCCCGCCATGAACCCGGGCCAGGGTGCGAACGTCAAGGTTCCGGTCACCGTGCCGGCCGGGGCGTCCGGCGACGTCTCCCTCACCGCGACGTACCGGACGGGCGCGCTGCAGGCGTCCGGCAGTGCGACGGTGACCGTGACCCCGTAACGCACAGCGGGCGTCACGGGGCCCCGTGACGCCCGCTGTGACGGGCCCCGTCGCAGGGGTCAGCCGGCGGATCCCGCGGTCGCGGCCGCGATCAGTTCGGTCATGTCCACGACCCGGTCGGCGGCCTCCGCCACGGCCGGGTCGTGCGTCGCCACGACCGTGACGCAGTTGTCCCGGCCGGTGCGCTCGGCGAGCAGTCGGGCCAGGTCACCGGCCTGCGAACGGTCGACGGCCGCGGTCGGTTCGTCCACCAGGAGCAGCGCCGGGGAGAGGAAGAGCGCACGGGCCAGGGCCACCCGCTGGCGTTCGCCGCCGGAGAGCTGCTCGGGACGGTGGCGCAGGCGGTGGCCGAGCCCCATCTCGGTCAGGGCCTCCTCGGCCCGGGCCCGGTGGGCCCGGGGCCGTTCGCCGCTGATGTACGCGGCGGCCAGCAGTTGTTCGACGGCGGGCAGGCCGGAGAGCAGGTTGCCGCTCTGGAACATGTAGCCGATGCGTTCCCGGCGCACCTTGGCGCGCTGGGCGTCGGAGAGGACGGCGAGGTCCTCGCCGTCCAGCAGGACCTGCCCGGCGGTGGGCCGCAGCAGTGCGCCCGCGAGGGCGAGCAGGGTGGACTTGCCGGAGCCCGAGGGGCCGACGAGGGCGGTCATCCGGCCCGGTTCGAAGGTGACGCCGAGGCCGTCGAAGACGGTGGTCCGGGCATCGTCGCGACCGAACTCGACGGTGATGCCTTTCAGTTCGAGGCTCATCGGTTGGCTCCCAGCATGGTCAGTGGGTCGGCTCCGGTGACCCTGCGCAGGGTCAGGGCGGTGCCCGCGAGGCCGACGGCCGCGACGGTGCACATCGTGAGGGCGAGCGTGGCGGCGGGCAGGCTGAACGGCACCTGTTCACCGACCAGCAGTCCGACGCCCGCGGCCAGTGCGGCGCCCGCGAGGGTGCCGCCCACGACGACCAGGGCCGCCTGGAGCACGGTGTGGACGAGCAGGCGCCGGCGCGAGGCCCCCATCGCCCGCAGCAGGGCGAGTTCCGGCTGGCGCTGCACGGTCCAGACGGCGAAGAAGGCGCCGACCACCAAGGGGGCGATCAGGTAGAGGAAGACCTGGATCGAGGTCATGGTGACGCGTTCACCGGTGTAGCCGGGGGCGGCCGCGTACGCCTCCTCCTTGGTGAGCGTGGTGGTGGAGTGACGCTTGTCGAGCTCGGCGGCGGAGACCTCGGGCGAGCCGCGCAGGGCCAGGGCGCTGAACTGGTCGGGAATGGCGGCGGCGGCCGAGGCCGGGGCTCCGGGGGTGCTGAAGCGGATGCGCTGCCAGGTCTTCAACGGGACGTAGGCGGCAGGCACATGGCCGTAGCTGGAGCGTTCGGTCAGCCCGATGACCTTCAGCTTGATACCCAGCCGGTCGATCACCAGGGTGTCGCCGATGTGCACTCCCTCGTCGGCGAGCTGGGCGGACATCACGATGCTGTTCTCCGCCGCGTTCGCGAGGTCCTCGCCCTGGGCCACGGAGGGGTTGAGGAAGGAGGCGGGCTCGACGCCGAAGGCGGCGAGGTCGACCTCGGTGCCCCGGTCCGTGGTGCCGCGGGTGATGGAGACGCCCAGCGGCGTCGTGTCGGTGCCCGCGTCCTTGCGCCAGGCGTCGGCGGTCTCCTTGTCGAGGAGACTGCGGGCGAACTGGTCGGACCGGGCGTCCGAGGAGAAGACGAGATGCGAGGCCGGAAGGCGACGAAGCGCGGAGATGGTGTCGTCACCCAGGCCCGTGGTGAAGCCGGAGACGATGCCGACGAGCGCGGCGACGAGCACCACGACTGACCCCATCAGCAGAAAGCGGCCTTTCGCGGCGCGCAGCTCCAGCAGAGCGAGGAACACGGCGGTTCCCTTCGATGGATCGACGTTAGGGACGGTGTGTCGCCAACATAGACGATGGCGACACACCGTCCCCAAGTGGGGTCACCGAAAGCAGGGCTTTTAGACTGGGCGGGTGCCCAGGATCAGAGCCGCCACCGTCGCCGAGCACCACGCCCAGCAGCGGCTGGCCCTGGTGCGGGCGGCGCGCGACCTGCTGGAGGACGGCGACGCGGAGGCCGTGACCTTCACCGCGGTCGCCCGGGCCACGGGCCTCGCCCGAAACAGCGTGTACAAGTACTTCCCCGGCCGCCCCGAACTGCTCGCCGCCGTGGTCGAGGACGCGATGCCGCGCTGGACGGAGACCATCCGGTCCGGCATGTCGGCCGCCGCCACACCCGAGGAGAAGGTCGCCGCGTATGTGTCGTCCCAGCTGGAGCTGGTACGCAGCGGGGAGCACCGGCTGGCCCAGGCCCTGGCCGGGGTCCGGGACACGACGCTGGTACGGGAGAGCGCGGCGCGGGCCCACCGGGAGCTGTTGACCCCGCTGATCGGGGCGCTCACCGAGCTGGGCGAGGAGGACCCGCGGCGCACCGCGATGCTGCTCCAGGGGATCGTCAACGCCGCCACGAACGCGATCGAGGCCGGCGACGATCCGGCGGCGGTGACGGACCGGGCGGTACGGCTGGCGGTCACCGCGATCACCGGGGCGGCCGCGGGGCGCTGACGGAGCGCCGGGGCGTCCGCGGGGCGCTGACGGAGCGCCGGCCCCAGCGGTTCGGCTCGCGCCCCTACCCCTGCCTCTGCCCCCGCCCCGGTCAGCGGCGGCCTGCGGTCACAGCGTCGGGGCGAGGCGGGTCCGGATGCCGTCGAAGTGGGTGCGCATGGCGCGCACCGCGCGGGCACCGTCGCCCGCCGCGACGGCCTCGACGATCTCGCGGTGCTGGGCACAGGTGACCGCGGGGTCCTGATGGCCGTCGTCGAGCTCTTCGCGCACCCGGTCCATGGCCGCCCAGAACGCGTCCAGCACCTCACTGAGCAGCAGGTTGTCGAGCGAGGTGTAGAGCGCGAGATGGAAGGCGCGGTCGGTGCCGCGCGCCACCCGGCCGGTCTCGCGGGCCTCGGTCTCCATCGCCGCGACGAGACCACGCAGCACCGCGAGGTCCTCGTCCGGGACACCGGCCGTGACGGCTCCGACCAGGCCGGTCTCCAGCGCCTCCCGCACCTTCATCAGCTCGAAGAGCCCCGGCTCGCCCTGCCGGTGCCGGACGGCGGCCCGGAACGCGAGCCCCTCGACGAAGGGCGACAGGGAGAGCGATCCGACGAAGGTGCCGAAGCCGCGGCGGATCTCCACGGCGTTGACGGCCTGGAGCGCCTTGAGAGCCTCCCGGACCGACACCCGGCCGGCCCCGAAGATCTCCATCAGCTCCGCCTCGGTGGGCAGTGCGTCACCGGGACCGAGTCCGCGTTCCAGGATCAGTTCCTTGATCCGGCGCTCGATGTCCTGAGCCATGGTGGGCCGCGCCACAACGTCCTCCTGAGGTGGGGGTGCCCCTTGACCGGTCGCAGGAGCATCTGTTTAAGGTGAGGTCAGACATAGGACATCTTACGTCTCACGTCCTGGACGGTGTACCCCTGCGGAGCACCGATCAGCGCATCAACCGAGCTGGAGCTCTCACCATGTCCCTGACCGCACCGCTGCGTGGCATCGTCCCGCCGGTCTGCACCCCCCTCGACTCCCAGGGGGAGGTCGACACCGCGTCCCTCGCCCGCCTCGTCGAGCACCTCATCGGTGGCGGAGTGCACGGCCTGTTCGCGCTCGGCTCCACCAGCGAGGTCGCCTACCTCACCGACGAGCAGCGCGCCACGGCGCTGAAGACCGTGGTCGACGTGACCGACGGCAGGGTTCCGGTGCTCGCCGGTGTCATCGACACCACCACCGCTCGTGTCATCGAGCACGGCCGGGCCGCCGCCGCACTGGGCGCCGACGCCCTGGTCGCCACGGCACCGTTCTACACCCGCACCCACGGCAAGGAGATCGCGCAGCACTTCCGTCGCCTGCGCGCCGCGGTCGACCTGCCGCTGTTCGCGTACGACATCCCGGTCTCCGTGCACAGCAAGCTCTCCTCCGCGCTGGTGCGCGAGCTCGCCGAGGACGGCACGCTGGCCGGGCTCAAGGACAGCAGCGGCGACGAGGGCGGACTGCGCCGGCTGATCGTGGAGCTGGGCGGTCGCGACGGCCGCGAGAACGGCCCCGCGCCGCGGTTCAGCGTGCTCACGGGCTCCGAACTCACCGTGGACGCGGCGCTGCTGGCCGGGGTGGACGGTGTCGTTCCGGGTATCGGCAACGTCGACCCGGCCGGATACGTCCGGCTGTACGACGCGGCACGGGCCGGGGACTGGGAGCAGGCCGCGAAGGAGCAGGAGCGGCTCGTCCAGCTGTTCGCCATGGTCGACGTCGGTCCGGAGGCGGACATGGGCCGCAGCTCCTCGGCGCTCGGCTCGTTCAAGGCGGCGCTCCAGCTGCTCGGCGTCATCGAGTGCGGTGACACCGCCTTCCCGCAGATCCAGCTGAGCGACGAGTCCATCGCGCTGGTCTCCGGATTCCTGCGCGCCGCCGGTCTCACCCCGGTCCGATGAACGCACCTTCCCAGTCGGCGGCCGGCGCTGCCGCGAGCGCTCCCGGTACCGGTGCCCCGGTGATCGGTCTCGACCTGGGCGGCACGAAGATCGCCGCCGCTCTCTTCGACGCCGACGGCACGGTCCTCGCCCGGCACTCCCGGCCCACCCCGGCCCGGGACGGCGCGGAAGCCGTACTGGACGCACTCGCCGAAGCGGCCGCCGCCGTCGACCCGGAGCGGCTGACCACGGCGCTCGGCATCGCGGCGGCCGGGGTCGTCGAACCCCGTACCGGCATGGTCACCAGCGCCACCGACTCCATTCGCGGCTGGGCCGGCACCGCGCTGGGCACCGGCCTCGCGGACCGCACCGGATACCCGGTGGCCTGCGACAACGACGTACGTGCCACGGCAGGGCCGGAGCTCGCGTCGCTGATGGCCGAGGCCCCCGGCCGGGGCTCGCTGCTGTTCGTCGCCGTGGGCACCGGCGTGGGCGGCGCGATCGCCGTCGACGGGCGGATGCTGCACGGCGCGGCCGGCATCGCCGGGCATCTGGGCCATCTGCCCAGCCCGGAGGCGGCCGGACTGCCCTGCACCTGCGGCGCCGCCGGACACCTGGAGGTCATCGCCTCCGGGCCCGGCATCGCCGCCCACTACGAGCGGCTGACCGGCACCGGTGTGGACCGGCTCGAAACGGTCGCCGCCCGCGCGGCGCAGGGCGAGACGGCCGCCGTCCAGGCCATCACCACCGGCGCCACCGCCGCCGGCCGGGTGCTCGGCGGGCTCGCCAACGCCCTGGGGCCCGACCGGGTCGTCGTCGGCGGCGGCGTGCCCCGGATCGGCTCGTTGTACGGGGACGCCCTGGCCGCCGCGTTCGCCGCGGAACTGATGCCGCCGTTGCGCGGACTGGTACCCGAGGCACCGCGCTTCGGGGCCGACGCGGCCGTCCACGGAGCCGCAGCTCTCACCACCACCCTTCCCCTCCACCACCCGGGAGTCGCTCAATGACCACGCAGGAACTCGCCTCCTCCCTCCAGGGCAAGCTGATCGTGTCCTGCCAGGCGCCTCCCGGCGACCCGATGCGGGAGACCGGCACCCTGGTGCGGCTCGCGCGGTCGGCGGAGGCCGGCGGCGGCGTCGCCATCCGCGCCAATGAGCCGGAGGTCGTCGCCGCGATCGTCGAGGCCGTGGATCTGCCGGTCATCGGCCTGTGGAAGGACGGCGACACCGGGGTCTACATCACTCCGACCGTCCGCCACGCCCTGGCGCTCGTCGAGGCGGGTGCCACTGTCGTCGCGGCGGACGCCACCGACCGCCCGCGCCCCGACGGCTCGACCTTCGCCGAGCTCGTCGAGGCCGTGCACGCGGCCGGCGCCCTGGTGATGGCCGACATCTCCACCCTCGCCGAGGGCATCACGGCGGCCGGGCAGGGTGCGGACTTCGTCTCCACCACGCTCTCCGGCTATGTGCCCGGCACGCCGAAGCTGACCGGCCCCGACCTCGACCTCGTCGCCGAGCTGTCCGCCGCGATCGACGTCCCGGTGGTCGCCGAAGGCCGTATCAACACCCCCGAGGACGCCGCCCAGGCCCTGGCCCGTGGCGCCCACAGCATCGTGGTCGGCACCGCCATCACCGCCCCGACCGCCCTGACCACTCGCTTCGTCGCAGGAATCGCCCAAGCCTGATCTGACCACTACGTGGGACGGCAACCCGGCCGCGGTTGCCGTCCTACATCCTGGAGTCACCGTGCACACCAACCCATCCCCGACGCTCCCCTGGTACCGAGAGGTGAGCGGAACCCAGTGGAAGTCGTTCTTCGCCGCCTGGATCGGATACGTCCTCGACGGCTTCGACTTCGTGCTGATCACTCTCGTACTCACCGAGATCAGCGACGACTTCGGGCTGAGCACGGTGCAGGCGGCCAGCCTGATCTCCGGGGCGTTCATCACCCGCTGGCTCGGCGGAGCGGTGCTCGGCGCGATCGGTGACCGGTACGGCCGCAAGCTCTCCATGGTCCTGAGCATCCTGCTGTACTCGCTGGGCACCTTCGCCTGCGGATTCGCCTGGAACTACCAGAGCCTGTTCGCCGCCCGCCTCGCCATCGGCATGGGCATGGCCGGTGAGTACAGCGCCAGCGCCACCTACGTCATGGAGAGCTGGCCGGCCCGGCTCCGCAGCCGGGCCAGCGGCTTCCTGATCTCCGGCTTCTCGGTCGGTTCGGTGCTCGCCGCACAGGTCTACAACTGGGTGGTGCCGTCGCTCGGCTGGCGGTGGATGTTCTACCTCGGTCTGGTGCCGATCGTCATCGCGCTGTGGATGCGGCGTGCGCTGCCGGAGGCCGAGGAGTGGACGGAGTCCGTCGCGGACGAGGAGGCCAAGCCCAACCCGTTCCGGCCGCTGTTCCTCACCCGGGGCCGGGCCGTCGTCAACACGGTCCTGGTCGTCGTGGCCACCGTCTCGCTGTTCCTGGTCTTCACCCCGAGCGGTGCCGGCATGGTCCCGGTGCTCTCGGTGGTCGCCGGGCTGACGCTGGCCGCCTTCGCGGTGCAGCTCGGCGGGAAGCGCGGCTGGGTCCTGTACCTGTCGATGATCGTGACGCTGTTCTTCGCGTTCCTCTACTCGTGGCCCATCCAGGCGCTGCTGCCCACGTATCTGAAGACCGAACTCGGCTACACCACCGACCAGGTCACCGACGTCCTGTACTTCGCGGGCTTCGGCACCATGGTCGGCTGCTGGACCGCGGGCTTCCTCGGCGACCGGATCGGGACGAAGAAGGCGTACGGGCTGACCCTGCTGGCCTCGCTGGCCTTCGTCTACCCGGTCTTCGCGGTGCACGACAACCTGCTACTGCTCGGCATCCTGCTCTTCCTCCTCCAGGCGACCAGCTTCGGGATCTCCGGTCTGCTGCCCCGCTACATCGGCGGGCACTTCCCGACCCGGACCCGGGCCGCCGCCCTCGGCTTCACGTACAACGTGGGCGCTCTGGGCGGTGCCGTGGCTCCGGTCCTGGGTGCGCATCTGGCGTCCGGGATGGATCTGGGACAGGCGCTGGCCGTCCTGACTTTCGCGGGCACGGTGATCGTGGTGCTGCTGGTCGGATTCGATGTGCCGGCCATGCTGAACCGGCTGGTCGACCCGGACGCCGAAGTGGACCATCTCGCGGAGACGGCGACGGCTTCGACGGTCGCGAAGGCGGCGGAGCCGGAGAAGGCGTCGCACGCCGTGTCCGGCTGACGAAGTCCGCCGCGGGAGCGGGGCGGCGGGCATGGGGGGACGTGGATTCGTCCCCGCGTCTATCGTCGCGGGGACGAATCAGCTGCCCCGCGAGAGGACCGCACCAGCCATGCGTATCAGGATCGTCGGCGCCGGGGCCATGGGCCGCGGCATCGCCCAGTGGGCGGCGACCGCCGGACACACCGTCGAGCTGTGCGACGTACGCACGGAGGCGGTGACGGCCGCCCTGGACTTCGTACGGTCCATGCTCGAACGGGCCGTGCAGAAGGGCCGGATGACCGCCGAGGACCGGGCCGCCGCCCTGGAACGCCTCGTTCCGCTGGACGATCCCTGGGCTGCGGGTCCGGACGTCGAGCTGGTCATCGAGGCCGTGCGGGAGGACCTCGACACCAAGACGGAGGTCTTCGGGCGACTGGAGCGGGCCCTGCCCGCGACGGCCCTCTTCGCGACCAACACCTCGTCCCTCTCGGTCACCCGGATCGCCGCGGCGCTGAAGGACCCGTCGCGCCTGGCCGGGCTGCACTTCTTCAACCCGGTTCCGCTGATGAGGATCGTCGAGGTCGTGCCGGGTGCGGCGACCCGTCCGGAGATCGTGCCGGCGCTCACCGCGCTCGTCGAGAGCTGCGGGCACCGGGCGGTCACGGTCGCCGACACCCCGGGTTTCCTGGTCAACCACGCGGGCCGCGGCCTGGTGACCGAGGCCCTCGCCCTGCTGGAGGAGACGGTCGCCACTCCGGCCGACATCGACCGGATCGCCCGGGACGTGCTCGGGCTGCGGATGGGCCCGTTCGAGCTGATGGACCTCACCGGCCTGGATGTGACGGCCGCGGTGATCGACTCGATCTGGCAGGGGTTCCGGTACGCCGACCGGCTCCGTCCCTCCTACCTCACCCCGAACCGGGTGACCGCCGGTCTGCACGGCCGCAAGACCGGACACGGCTGGTTCGTGTACGGCCCCGACGCACCCGCACCGGCACCGGAGCCGCCGGTCACGGGCAACGCGGACCGCCCGGTGTTCGTCCACGGCACGGCGCCCCGGGGGCGGGACGCGGCCGCGCCACGGGAGGCGCTGGCCGCCGCCGGGGCCGTTGTCGAGACGGGCCCCGGGCCGTCCGCTGACGCCCTGGTGCTGGTTCCGGTCTGGGGTACCACCGTCGCCTCCGCCATCTCCGAGCACCGGCTGCCCGCCGGGCGCACCCTCGGCGTGGACCCGCTGCCCGCGGCCGGCCGCCGCCGGGTGCTGGCCGTGACCCCGGCGACGGACCCGGCCGCCGCGCGCGACGCCCGCGCGGTGCTGGCCCGTGCGGCGGACAGCGACGAGCCCCACCCGGTCACGGTGGTGCGGGACACGGCGGGCTCGGTCGCCCAGCGGCTGCTCGCCTCGATCGTCTCGGTCGCGGCGTCGATCGCGGAGCGCTCCCTCGCCACGCCCGCCGACATCGATCTCGCCGTCACGGCCGGGCTCGGCTACCCCGTCGGCCCGCTGGCCTGGGGCGACCGGGTCGGCGCCGAGCGGATGCTGGAGCTGCACCGGGCGCTGCACGGCACGACGGGCGACCCGCGCCACCGCCCGAGCCGATGGGTCACCGAACGCGCCCAGCTCGGGCTCGCACTGACGGACCCGGGAACGCCCCCGGCCGACTGCCTGACAGAGCCCGCGACATCGTCGTGACCGGGGCGGGACCGGCCGGGGTCTGCCGGGGTCTGCCGGGGTCTGCCGGGGTCTGCCGGGGTCTGCCGGGGTCTGCCGGGGTCTGCCGGGGGCCACGGTCCCGGGCAGGTCCCGCCGCCGTCCTACGCGCTGCCGTCGGGCGGGTCGTTCGGCTTGTCCGCGTCCTTGTCCGCGTCCTTGTCGCGGCCGGCGTCGCGGTCGGCGTCGCGGCTGGGCTGCAGCCGGGACTTCACGTCGTCGGGCGGCAGGAACCTCGACCAGCGCTCCGGGAACTCGGACGGCATGTAGGGACTGTCCCCGTCATCCTCGTCGTCCCCGTCCTCCCCGTTCTCACGGTCCGCCGCCTGCGCCCGTGCGATGAGCTCCGCGGCCTGGGCCGCCCGTAGCCGGTCGTTGGCCGCGCGGGCCGCGGCCGTCGTCAGCGAGGGCCACACCCGGTCGATGGCGGCGTTCACCGCGGCTCCGACCAGGACCGCGAACGCGGAGATACCGATCCACAGCAGGACCGCGATCGGGGCCGCCAGCGAGCCGTAGATCGTCGGTCCCTCGACCGTGCTCGTGAGGTATATCCGCAGCAGGAAACTGCCGAGCACCCACATCGCGAGGGCCACCAGCGCGCCCGGGACGTCCTCGACCCACGGCGAACGGACCGGTACGGACACGTGGTAGAGCGTCGTCAGGAAAGCGACCGACAGCACGATCACCAACGGCCAGTACAGCACGCTGATGAGCTCGGTGCCCCAGGGTATGAACTCCACGACCCGGTCGGGGCCGACCACGAGCAGCGGCAGCACGACGGAGCCGAGCAGCAGCGCGACGACGTAGAGCAGGAAGGAGAGCAGCCGGGTCTTGACGATGCCGCGCTGCCCGTCGAGGCCGTACATCACCGTGATCGTGTCGATGAAGACGTTGACCGCGCGGGAGCCGGACCAGAGCGCGATCGCGAAGCCGATGGAGATGACATCGGGGCGGGCCCCGGTGGTGACGTCCTCCAGGAGCGGTTTGGCGAAGTCGTTCACGCCCCGCTGGCTCAGCACCGTCTGCGCCGCGTTGAGGATGTTGCGTTCGATGGAGGCGACCGTGGTGGTGTTGGTCCACTCGTCGACGTATCCGAGCATGCCGATCAGGCCGAGGAGCAGCGGGGGCAGGGACAGCAGGGTGAAGAACGCCGCCTCGGCCGCGAGTCCCAGAATGCGGTACTCCATGCACGAGTTGACGGTGTCCTTGAGCAGCTGCCAGACCATCTGCCGCTTCGAGATGTTGCGGTAGAGGACTCGGGCCCGGTGGAGCCGACCCGTTGGCCGCTCGGGTGTTTCATTTGCTGCCTGCACATCTTTACCGTAGCGGCATGGCAGCCACCACCCACACCGTGTCCAATCAGGTACCGCCGCTGGTCGGCTACGACGTCTTCGCCGCAGATCAGGCCCTCACCGAGGCGGTCCGGCGCCATGTGCCCGACGAGCTCCTCACCGAGATCCGGGACGAACTCGGCGAACTGGGCAGGGCCGCAGGATCCGCGCAGGCGCAGGCCTGGGGGGTGCAGGCGAACGAGAATCCGCCGAAGCTGCGGACGCACGACCGGTACGGACACCGCATCGACGAGGTGGAGTTCCATCCGGCCTGGCACCGACTGCTGGGGCACGCGGTCGGCGCGGGTCTGACCGACGCCTGGGGCAGACCCGGGGGCCATGTGCGCCGGGCGGCCGGCTTCCTGGTGTGGACGCAGGCCGAGGCGGGACACGGCTGCCCGCTGTCGATGACGCATGCGGCGGTGCCCGCGCTGCGGACCGATCCGGCGCTGGCGGCCGAGTGGGAGCCGCTGCTGACGTCGCGGGTGTACGAGCAGGAGTTGCGGCCCGCCGCACGGAAGGCCGGTGTGCTCTTCGGCATGGGCATGACGGAGAAGCAGGGCGGCACGGACGTCCGGTCCAACACGACGCGGGCCGAGCCCCTGTCGGCGCCGGGTGAGTACCTGCTCACCGGCCACAAGTGGTTCTGTTCGGCGCCGATGTCGGACGCGTTCCTGGTGCTGGCGCAGGCGCCCGGCGGGCTGACCTGCTTCCTGCTGCCCCGGGTGCTGCCCGACGGCACACGGAACACGTTCGCGATCCAGCGCCTGAAGGACAAACTGGGCAACCGGTCCAATGCGTCGAGCGAGGTCGAGTTCGACGGGACATGGGCGCGCCGGGTCGGCGAGGAGGGGCACGGGGTGCGCACCATCATCGGCATGGTGGCGGCGACCCGGCTGGACTGCGTGGTCGGTTCGGCGGCGCTGATGCGGCAGGCGGTGGCGCAGGCGATCCACCACTGCACGTATCGCAGAGCGTTCGGCGGGGTGCTGGTCGAGAAGCCCCTGATGCGCAATGTGCTGGCCGATCTGGCGCTGGAGTCGGAGGCGGCGACCGTGCTGGCGCTGCGGCTGGCGGCGGCGTACGACGCCGGTACGGAGCCCGAGCGGGCCTTCCTGCGGATCGCGGTGCCGACGGCGAAGTACTGGGTGACGAAGCGGTGCACGCCGATGGTGGGCGAGGCGCTGGAGTGTCTCGGCGGCAACGGTTACGTGGAGGAGTCCTCGATGCCACGGCTGCTGCGGGAGGCGCCGCTCAACTCGATCTGGGAGGGCTCGGGCAATGTGCAGGCGCTGGATGTGCTCCGGGCGCTGCAGCGCGAGCCGCTCGCACTGAACGCCTTCCTCCAGGAGGTGGGCCGGGCACGCGGCGCCGATCACCGGCTGGACCGGGCGATCACGGACCTGCTGACGGAGCTCGCCGATCTGGACGGGATCGAGGCGCGGGCCCGTCGGCTGGTCGAACGGATGGCCCTCGTCCTGCAGGGTTCGCTGCTGGTGCGCTGGGCTCCGCCGGAGGTCGCCGACGCGTTCTGTGCCTCACGGCTGGGCGGCGACCGGTGCGCGGCGTTCGGAACGTTGCCGCACAGCCTCGACCTGGCATCGGTCGTGGAACGGGCGCGGCCCGTGGAACGTTAGTGCCGTGAGCGGCAGGGTGCCGTGGCCGGCGCCAGGTCTCCGGTCCGGCACGGGGAGTACAGCGACGGAGGGTGGTGCTGCGCCGACACGGCACCACCCTCCTTGCTGTGCACACACCGATCAGCGGAGTACGAGCGCCGCTGCGCGGTGTCCCGTCACTCTCTTACGAACCCGCGCTCTCCCGCCAGAGTTGCAGAGGGTTGCAAGCAATGTCTGCGGGGCACGGCGCCGGGCTCCGCAGACCGGGCAGGATGAAGGCGTGGGCCGTTCCGCGGCCCGGGCATCTGTGGGGGAATGGACTGTGGAGAAAAGCGCTGCCGAGGTGACGCAGTGGAGCGGACCGCAGTCCGCCCATGCCCTCCGCCTGACGCATCAGGCCCGGGAGGCGGGCCTGATGGGCGAGCGTCCGCCGGTCGCCCTGCGGACGGAGATCGGCGCCTCGTGGGCCCGGGTGCTGAGCATCGGCGTCGATCCGGATCAGTCCACCGAGAGCGTGCTGCTGGACCGGGACGAGATCGAGCACCGGCGCCGGAGTTCGACGCTGGGCACGGTGATGCCGCTGCTGAGCGAGAACCTGGTCTCCCTGGCGGATGCCGCCGAGCAGATCGTGGTGATCACCGATATGGAGGGCCGGGTGCTGTGGCGCCAGGGCAACTCCGGGGTGCTGCGCCGCGCCGACGGCATCTGTCTGGCCGAGGGAGCGAACTGGGCGGAGGCGGTCACGGGAACGAACGCGATCGGTACGGCGCTCGCCGCCCGCGCACCGGTCCAGGTCCATGCGTCGGAGCACTTCGTACGTCGTCTGCACCACTGGACGTGTGCGGCGGCCCCGGTCCGTGATCCGCGCGACGGCCGACTGATTGGCGTTGTCGACATCAGCGGTGGGGCGTCCACCTTCCATCCGTCCTCGCTCGCCCTGGTCGAATCGGTCGCGCGGCTGGCCGAGAGCGAGCTCAGGAACCGCCATCTGCAGGCGATCGACCGGCTGCGTTCGGTGGCGACGCCGGTGATGTGCCGACTGGGCGGCCGGGCCCTGGTGGTGGACGCCCATGGCTGGCTCGCGGCGGTGATCGGGATGCCGCCGATCGACCGGTTGCCGCTGCCCAAGTCGTTGCGGCCGGGCCAGGTGTGGCTGCCCTCGCTCGGTATGTGTGTGGTCGAGCCGCTGGCCGGTGGCTGGCTGGTGCAGGTCACGGACCGGGCCGTGGAGGGGCCGTCGTACCGGGTGGTGCTGGATCTGAGCCGGCCCGGCAGTCTCGTGGTCATTGTCGCGGCAGCGGTGGGCACCTGGACGCTGCGGCTCACGCCACGCCATGCGGAGATCCTGTACGCCCTGGCGCTGCACCCCGAGGGGCGCTCGGCGTCCGAACTGGCCGAGGACATCTTCGGGGACGCGACGCGGACGGTGACGGTGCGGGCGGAGATCTCCCGGATGCGCCGCCATCTCGCGGGGGTGCTCGCACACCGCCCGTACCGCTTCGGCGACAGGGTCGAGGTGGAGGTGGTCCACCCGGATCACCTGGCCGATCTGCTGCCGGGTTCTACGGCTCCGGTGGTGGTCGGGGCGCGCAGGACCGCGTAGAGCGACCGGGGCCGAATGCTCCCCGCTCGGTGCGGAGTCTCGGCGTCCGCTCCTCGGACCGGCTTGGGTCCCGGCCGCCCGGCATGATTCCCTGGCAGCCATGAACGACCCCGCGCAGACCGCCCCCACCACCGAGGTGACCATCTGGTCCCTGGAGCAGACCTCCCCCGATGATCTGCGCCCGGCCGCGGTCCCCGAGCAGGACGTGCGGATCATCCGGTCCGAGGTTCCGTTGCCCGAGTTCAGCCGTTTCCTCTACACGGCGGTCGGCGGCGACATCCAGTGGACGGACCGGCTCACGATGACGTACGCGCAGTGGCAGGAGACCCTGGACCGGCCCGGGGCGGAGACCTGGGTGGCGTACGAGAACGGCACACCCGCCGGATACATCGAGCTGGACCCGCAGGACGACGGTGTGGTCGAGATCGTGTACTTCGGACTCATACCGGCCTTCCGCGGACGCCGGATCGGCGGCCATCTCCTCTCGTACGGCACGGCCCGCGCCTGGGACCTGGTGGAACGCTGGCCGGAGCGAACGCCGACCAAGCGGGTGTGGCTGCACACCTGTTCCCAGGACGGCCCACACGCCATGGACAACTATCTGCGCCGCGGCTTCCGGCTCTTCGACACGAAGGTGGAGCTGGAGCCCGAGGCGGCGACGCCGGGTCCGTGGCCGGGGGCGGCACGATAGCCCGCGTACGGCAAGTGCCGTGAACATACAGGCCGATTACCGATATTAAGGGCGGAATACCCCTGGTCGAGCACGTGACGGGCACCACACCGTCTCGCACTACAAGACGAAGCCGTCCACATCATGGATAGTGGTGGACTGGCCCGAGACCGGCGTGACACGCTTCCGTCATGTCTGGAACTGGAATTGCCTTGGTGAGTCGGCGTCACGTCGACCTCGGCCGCATGTCCAGCGCCATCTGTCCGGTGAGCTGAGAGTCCCAGCACCGCCGCGATCCCCTTTTCTCTGTCACCCCTGCGCACCGCCGCGCCTCAGCGCGAGTGTGCAGGTCAGAGCCGCCCTCCTGCAGTCCCGAAGGACGTACTGTCATGGCCGCCACCCCGGAACAGCCTGCGACCACCACGCCCCGCCGCAAGGCCGGACGCCACCGTGGCGAAGGTCAGTGGGCCGTGGGGCACCACACCCCGCTCAACGGCAATGAGCAGTTCAAGAAGGACGATGACGGTCTCAATGTCCGGACACGTATTGAGACGATCTACTCCAAGCGGGGGTTCGACTCGATCGACCCCAACGACCTGCGTGGACGCATGCGTTGGTGGGGGCTCTACACCCAGCGCAAGCCCGGGATCGACGGCGGCAAGACCGCGATCCTGGAGCCGGAGGAGCTGGACGACCGGTACTTCATGCTGCGGGTCCGGATCGACGGCGGCCGGCTGACCACCGCACAGCTGCGGGTCATCGGCGAGATCTCCGAGGAGTACGCCCGCGGCACCGCGGACATCACCGACCGGCAGAACATCCAGCTGCACTGGATCCGCATCGAGGACGTACCGGCGATCTGGGAGAAGCTGGAGGCCGTCGGGCTCTCCACCACCGAGGCATGCGGCGACTGCCCCCGCGTGATCATCGGCTCCCCGGTGGCGGGGATCGCCGCCGACGAGATCATCGACGGGACCCCGGCGGTCGACGAGATCCACGACCGCTACATCGGCAACAAGGAATTCTCCAACCTGCCGCGGAAGTTCAAGACCGCGATCTCCGGTTCACCGGTGCAGGACGTGGTGCACGAGATCAACGACATCGCGTTCGTCGGGGTGGTCCACCCCGAGCACGGTCCGGGTTTCGACGTCTGGGTCGGCGGCGGACTCTCCACCAACCCGCGGCTCGCCGAGCGGCTCGGCGCCTGGGTGCCGCTCGACGAGGTGCCGGACGTCTGGGCCGGAGTCGTCGGCATCTTCCGTGACTACGGCTACCGGCGGCTGCGCAACCGCGCCCGCCTGAAGTTCCTGATGGCCGACTGGGGCCCCGCGAAGTTCCGCCAGGTGCTGGAGGACGAGTACCTGAAGCGCCCGCTGCTCGACGGCCCCGCCCCGGAGCAGCCCAGCAGCCGCTGGCGCGACCACGTGGGGGTGCACCGGCAGCAGGACGGCCGCTTCTACGTCGGTTTCGCCCCCAGGGTCGGCCGCGTGGACGGCTCCACCCTGGCCAAGATCGCCGATCTGGCGGCCGCGCACGGATCGGACCGGCTGCGCACCACCGTCGAGCAGAAGATGCTCATCCTCGACGTCGAGCAGGACCAGGTGGACTCCCTGGTCGCCGGCCTGGAGGCGCTCGACTTCCAGGTGAAGCCCTCCCCCTTCCGCCGCGGCACGATGGCCTGCACCGGGATCGAGTTCTGCAAGCTGGCGATCGTCGAGACGAAGGCGCGCGGAGCCTCGCTGATCGACGAACTGGAGCGCCGTCTGCCGGAGTTCGACGAGCCGCTCACCATCAACATCAACGGCTGCCCCAACGCCTGCGCCCGCATCCAGACGGCGGACATCGGCCTCAAGGGCCAGCTCGTCCTGGACGCCGACGGCAACCAGGTCGAGGGCTACCAGGTGCACCTGGGCGGCGCGCTCGGCCTGGAGGCCGGGTTCGGCCGCAAGGTCCGCGGCCTGAAGGTCACTTCGGCCGAGCTGCCGGACTACATCGAGCGGGTGCTCAGCCGGTACCAGGAGCAGCGCGAGGCCGGCGAGCGGTTCGCGACCTGGGCGGCGCGGGCCGGTGCGGAGTCGCTGTCATGAGCGAGCGCGCCGCCCCGTTCCACTGCCCGTACTGCGGCGACGAGGACCTGCGCCCGCACGAGAGCGGGCACGGAGCGTGGGAATGCGCTTCCTGCAACCGTGCGTTCCAGCTGAAGTTCCTGGGCCTGCTGACCCGGGGACTCACGCGCAACAACGTTGATGGGGAGGGGATATGACGGACACTCTGAAGACCGATGACCTCACCTCGCAGGAGCTCAGGGAGCTGGCCGGGCGAGCGGGCCGGGAGCTGGAGGACGCCACCGCACCGGAGATCCTCCGGTGGGCGGCCGACACCTTCGGTAAGCGGTTCTGCGTGACCTCCTCGATGGAGGACGCGGTGGTGTCGCATCTCGCCTCCCGCGTCTTCCCGGGGGTGGACGTGGTCTTCCTCGACACCGGCTACCACTTCGACGAGACGATCGGCACCCGGGACGCGGTCGAGGCCGTGATGGACGTCCACGTCATCACGCTGACCCCGCGGCAGTCGGTGGCCGAGCAGGACGCCGAGTACGGGCCGAGGCTCCACGACCGCGACCCCGATCTGTGCTGCCGGCTACGGAAGGTCCGCCCCCTGGAGGAGGGCCTGACGTCCTACCTGGCCTGGGCGACCGGGCTACGCCGTGACGAGTCCCCGACCCGCGCGAACACCCCGGTCGTCGGCTGGGACGAGAAGCGGCAGAAGGTGAAGATCTCGCCGATCGCCCGCTGGACGCAGGACGACGTCGACGCCTACGTGGCCGAACACGGCGTTCTCACCAACCCGCTCCTGATGGACGGTTACGCCTCCGTGGGCTGCGAGCCCTGCACCCGCCGGGTGCTGGAGGGCGAGGACGCGCGGGCCGGGCGCTGGGCCGGCCGGGGCAAGACCGAGTGCGGGCTGCACGGATGATGACGACTGATCAGGAGATACCGATGAGCGTGACGGAGACGGGAGCCACCATCTGGCTGACCGGTCTGCCGAGCGCGGGCAAGACCACCATCGCGTACGAACTCGCCGGGCGGCTGCGCGGCGAGGGCCATCGCGTGGAGGTACTCGACGGCGACGAGATCCGGGAGTTCCTGTCCGCCGGTCTCGGTTTCTCCCGCGAGGACCGCCACACCAACGTCCAGCGGATCGGCTTCGTCGCCGAGCTGCTGGCAGCCAACGGCGTGAAGGTGCTGGTTCCCGTCATCGCCCCGTACGCGGACAGCCGGGACGCGGTGCGGGAACGGCACCGGGCCGAGGGCACCAGGTATCTGGAGGTGCATGTCGCGACTCCGGTCGAGGTGTGCTCGGTACGCGATGTGAAGGGGCTGTACGCCAAGCAGGCGGCGGGCGAGATCAGCGGGCTCACCGGGGTCGACGACCCCTACGAGGCGCCCGAGTCGCCCGATCTGCGGATCGAGTCGCACCAGCAGACCGTGCAGGAGTCCGCGGCGGAGCTGTATGCGCTGCTGAGCGAGAGGGGTGCAGTGTGACGACCGTCGCGACCGTGTCGGAGGGCACCGACAGTCCGTACGCGCTCAGCCATCTGGACTCCCTGGAGTCCGAGGCGGTGCACATCTTCCGTGAGGTGGCGGGCGAGTTCGAGCGGCCGGTGATCCTGTTCTCCGGCGGCAAGGACTCCATCGTGATGCTGCACCTCGCGCTGAAGGCGTTCGCGCCCGCGCCGGTGCCGTTCGCGCTGCTGCACGTCGACACCGGGCACAA
>NZ_JBFAWU010000033.1:0-62486 GCF_040680455.1 Streptomyces sp. NPDC052052
CCCCAAAAAACCCCCTTACAAAACCAATCTCCCCCCCCCCCCCCCTCCCCCAAACACCCCCAACCCCCCCCCCCCCCACACCCCCGCGGCCCCTTCACGACCACAACGGGTCGTGAAGGCCGACGTCATGTTCAGGCCGTGGATGTCACCAACAGTGTCACGGTGTCGGCGGGGGCGTACGAGGGGTGGGCCCGGGTCGGGGTGTGCCCGGCAGCGCTGCGACCGGGGCGTCAGCAGCCCTGCCAGAGTCGGGTCATGACGCGGACGCCGAAGCGCAGGCCCTCCAGCGGGACGCGTTCGTCCACGCCGTGGAAGAGCCGGCCGTAGTCCAGGTCGTGCGGGAGCTTGAGGCCCTTGAAGCCGAAGCAGCGGATGCCCAGGTGGGTGAAGGCCTTGGCGTCCGTGCCGCCGGGGTTGCAGTACGGGACGGGGTGGCCGTCCGGGTCCTCGGCGCGTACGGCTGCGCACATGGCGTCGACCAGCGGGCCGTCGAACGTCGTCTCCATGGCGATGTCGTGGTTGACCCACGCACGAGTGACCGAGGGGAGGAGGAGCCGGTCGATGGTGTCGATCAGCTCCTGCTCGTGGCCGGGCAGGAAGCGGCCGTCCACCCGGGCGGTCGCCTTTCCGGGGATGACGTTGGTCTGGTAGCCGGCGTTGAACATGGTGGGGTTCGCGGAGTTGCGGAGCACCACCTGCATGAAGTCGGCGACCGGTCCCAGCCGGGCGAGGCTGCCCTCGATGTCGTCCTCGTCGAACTCGACACCGTAGAGGCGGGCGGCCTCCACGAGCAGGGCGCGTACCGGTTCGATCAGTCGGATCGGGAAGGTCTCGCGGCCGATGCGGGCCAGCGACTCGGCGAGGTCGGTGACGGCGTTCTCGTCGTTGGGGGACGAGCCGTGGCCGGCCCGGCCGGTGGCGGTGAGCTCCATCCAGGCCATGCCGCGCTGGGCGTTCTCGATCGGGTAGAGGCGACGGGTGTCGTCGAGGGCGAAGGAGAAGCCGCCGCCCTCGCCGATCGCCTCGGTGACCCCGGCGAAGAGCTCCGGCCGGTGCTCGACCAGCCAGTGGGCGCCGAACTTCCCGCCCGCCTCCTCGTCGGCGAGGAAGGCGAGGACCAGGTCGCGTGAGGGCCTGGTGCCGGTGCGGGCGAAGTGGCGGGCGGTGGCCAGCATGACGGCCACCGTGTCCTTCATGTCGATCGCGCCCCGGCCCCACAGGTAGCCGTCGCGGATCTCGCCGGAGAACGGCGGGACCTGCCACTCGGAGGCGTCGGCGGGGACCACGTCCAGGTGGCCGTGGACCAGGAGGGCACCGCGCGCGGGGTCGCTGCCCGCGATGCGGGCGATGACATTGGCGCGGCCCGGGGCGGATTCGACCAGTTCGGAGTCGATGCCCACCTCGGCGAGGCGGCCCACCACCCAGTCGGCGGCGGCGCGCTCGTTGCTGGTGGGGTTGGAGGTGTCGAACCTGATCAGTTCGGCACAGAGGTCGATGACCTCGTCCTGGGCCAGGTCGGAGGCCGGGACGAACGGGGTGGTGGGACCGGGGGTGGTCATGCTGCTCCCACGGGGTTCGACGTGCGGGCGGCGGGGGCGGCGTCCTCGTCGTCCAGGGTGGAGGTGCCGTACGCCTTCACCCAGCCCAGCAGGCCGAGGACGCTGTACAGCAGGAAGGCGGTGGCCAGCGAGTTCAGGGCCGGGATGCCGCCGTCGTAGAACTTACCGACACAGAACGCGGCGATCCAGATCAGGATGGACATCGGCACCCAGGTCGGCGAGGAGGCCGGCAGGGTCTCGGACTCGCGGGTGTCGTCCAGCGGCTTGCGCATCTTCTTCACGACCCAGTACTCGGCCACGATGATGCCGCCGATCGGGGGAATGGCGACGCCGAGGACGGAGAGGAACTCGGTGAAGTGGGTCATGATCCCGACCGCGGACAGGGCCGTGCCGGCGATGCCGAGGACGATCGTGACCGCGCCGCGGTGCAGTCGCTTGCCGAAGACGACCTGGAAGAAGTTGACGACGCCGAGCGAGGAGCCGTACAGGTTCCAGTCGTTGATCTTGGCGGTGGACATCAGGACCACGATGACACCGAAGGCGCCGGAGGTGGACAGCACGATGTGCGACACCTCGTTGCTCTTCACCAGGTGGCCCAGGAGCACACCGGTCAGGCCGACGAGGTACTCGGAGAGGATCATCGACGAGGCGCTCTGCAGGAAGACGTGCGAGCCCTTCCGGTTGTACCGGGTCATCTCGGGGGACACGATCGCGCCGGTCATGTAGCCGCCCGCGATGGCGGTGGCCGCGACGGCGAGCGGAATCGTCTGGCCGGGGGCCGGCGAGTGGATCAGGTCGCTGAGGGAGTGGTCCTTCAACGTGGAGACGATCGACCAGGCGACCATCGCGAAGAAGAGCGGTGTGACGATCTTGGCGAAGACGGCCATGTAGCGGAAGCCGAAGATCACCAGCACGGTGATGGCTATGCCGGCCAGGATGCACCACATCCAGGACGGGCCGCCGACCAGCGCCGAGACGCTGTTGCCGAAGATCGTGTTCTGGACGCCGAACCAGCCGACCAGGCTGACCGCGATGACAAAGCTGACCAGCGCCGAGCCGTTGCGGCCGAAACCGATCCAGCGGGTCAGCATCGGGGTCGCCAGTCCCTCGCGCATTCCGGCCAGACCGATGGCGAAGATCACGACTTCCAGGATCACCGCGCCGAGCGTGAAGGCGAGGAAGGCATCCCCGAAGGTCATGCCGACGCCGATGGTGGCGCCGAGGGTGAACTGCGAGATCGAGCCGGACTGGGCCAGCCACTGGAGCAGCATCGACCAGAAGCCGAACCGCTTGTCGCGCGGGACACGGGAGAGCGCGTAGTCGTCACTGCCGATGCTCTTGGCCTCAGGGGCCACGGCCTCGGTCTGCGGGGCGGCTGCCATCAGGACTCCTGGGGGGTACGGCCGAAGGTCTGCAGGTGAGCCAGCGACCCGTAGCGGTTGACGAGGTTGTCGAACTCCACCGCGTCGTGGAAGTCCAGGTGGCCGCTGCCGAAGGCCTTGGCGACCTCGACGGCGTAACGGGCGGCGGACGCGATGTCGCTCTCGTGACTCGCACCCGTGCCGCAGCCCGGCACCGCGGCGGCCGAGGTGATGGCCAGACCGACGACCGGGGCGGCCGTCGCGGTGGAGGGCTGCAGGATCGAATTGATGTGGTGTGCACCGTTACCGTACGGGGTGATGTCCTGGGTGGTCACCGGATACGTGACCAACGGCTCACCCGTCACCACGGCCAGCAGCTCGCCGAGCTGCTCGCAGACCCGGAGCACCCAGCCCTCCTTGACGGTGGGCGAGAGGGCGAGGCCCTTGTGGTTGATGATCCGGTTGCCCTTGGTGGTGTCGATGGAGAGCACGGCCTCCATCTCGTCGGTCACCTCGTGGCGGTTCATGGTGGCGATGTCCACGGGCGAGCCCATGAACGGCACCGGCTCGTGCGGCTCGGTCGGCGCGTTCGGGCAGATGTGGGTGGCGACGATCACGTCACCGGGCAGCACATCGCCGCGGCGGCGCATGTCGAGCAGCTTGGCGGCGGTGGCGATCGCGGCGACCGCGCCGTCGGCGTCGGAGACCATGCCGGTCACCTCGGGCCGGGCGCCGACGCCGCCGAGCCGGCCGACCACGCCCAGCGTGCGGGCATCGCCCCCGGACGCACGCCCTCGGGCGCCCGGGATGCGGACCTGCACGAAGTCCGTCGAGCCCCGCTCGCCGGTGACCGTGGTGACCTGCACCGACGCTCTCTCGGCCCCGCTCACGGAGCCGAGGTACTCGGCGACCGTCCTGCCCTTGACCTGGGGATCGTCCAGAAGATCGACGACGTCCAGTACGTACTTCAACATGGGGGGCCTTTCTCGCTCATCCAGGCACCCGGGCCGGCACTCGACGAGGAAGCGCGGGGCGGGGTGCTGAGGCAACATTCGAGATCGAGTAGCGTTGAGCGCAACTGTTTCCCGTTATTTGCAATTCAGGTCTGAATGGTGAGATGACGATGGCGGATTTCGATCTGGACCGGCGCACCCCCGCCGGGGCGCTGCAAACCGTCGACCGGGCCCTCCTGGTGCTGCTCGCCTTCGAGCGGACCCGGCCCGACTGGGGGGTCACCGAGGTCGCCGAGGAGTTCGGCTGGGACACCTCGGTGGCCCAGCGGCTGCTCGCCACCCTCGCCGGACGTGGCTTCCTGGTCTCCGACCCGGCCACCCGCCGCTACCGCATCGGCCCCGCCGTGCTGCGCCTGGGCCGGCTCTGGGAACGCTCCGGTTCCCTGGAGCTGCTGGCCGGACCGGTCCTGGAGGAGCTGCGCCGGGTCACCGGCGACACCGTCCTGTTCTGCTTGCCGGACAGCTTCCACATGCGGTGCGTCGCCGCGGAGGAAGGGCAGGCCGGGCCGCTGCGCTACTACCCGCTGGTCGGCGAGCTCTACCCGGCGCACGCCGGGGCGACCAGCAAGTCGTACTACGCGTATCTGCCCGACGAGCAGCGCCACCGGCTCTTCCGGGGCCGCCCGATGGCCCGGTTCACCGACCGGACGGTCACCGACCCGGACCGGCTGGAGGAGGAGTTCCTCAGGATCCGCGCCCAGGGGTACGCCTGGACGGTCGGCGAGTACGACACCGGAATCGCCACTGTCGCCGTACCGGTCTTCCTCGGTCGCGAACCCTACGGGAGCCTCAGCCTCGGCGGCGCCGCGGAACTCTTCGACGGGGCCCCCGAGGACCGGCTCGAACCCCTGCGCCACGCCGCCCAGTTGCTGGAGCGTCGGCTCACCCAGCCCCCGCAGCGCCCGAAACCCCGCACCCGCCGCCCCCGTACCGACCGATGAACCGGACCAGAACCAAGAGGAACCCCGTGAATCTGCTGCTGCTCTCCAACTCCACCCAGTACGGCCGCGGTTATCTGGAGCACGCTCTGGACACCGTCACCGCGTTCCTGCCCTCCGGCGCCCGGCTGGCCTTCGTCCCCTACGCGCTCGCCGACTACGCCGCGTACACCGCCCGCGTCCGTGACGCCCTCGCGCCGTCCGGCATCGACGTACACGGAGTCCATGAGAACGCCGACCCGGTTGCCGAACTCGCCGCGTCCGACGCCGTGTTCATCGGGGGCGGCAACTCCTTCCGGCTGCTGAGCGCGCTGTACCGGACCGGTCTGCGGGACGCCGTGATCGAGGCGGTGCGCGGCGGTATGCCGTACATGGGGGCCAGTGCGGGGACGAACATGGCGGCGCCCACCCTCCGGACCACCAACGACATGCCGATCGTGCAGCCGCCGTCCTTCGAGACGCTGGGCCTCGTCCCCTTCCAGATCAACCCGCACTACCTGGACCCGGACCCGGAGAGCACGCACAAGGGCGAGACCCGTGAGGAGCGGCTCACCGAGTTCCTGGAGGAGAACGACGTGCCGGTGCTCGGCCTGCGCGAAGGGTCGTGGCTGCGGGTCGAGGGGCGCCGGGCCCGGGTGCAGGGCGCTCACCCCGCCCGGCTGTTCATCCGCGGCGCCGAGCCGCAGGAACTCCCGGCAGGGTCGGACGTCTCTCATCTGCTCACCACGACACCGCGGTTCGACGCTCCGGTGCGCTGACCGCCGCCAGCACCAGATCCGTTTCAACCGGCCGCCCGTCGCCCGGGTAGGCCGCCGGGTGGGCGCACGGCGCGTACCCGGTGGCCGAACCGGCCAGCACATAGGTGCCGCGGGCCGGGGCGGCCAGCAGGTAGTGGCCGTCCTCGTCCGCCACGGTGAGACCGGCCTGACGGCCCCGGTGGTCGATCAGTGTGACGTTGGCGCGGGACACCGCCGCGCCGTCCGCGTCCAGTACCCGGCCGCGGAAGCCGCCCGAGCCGGTGACCGGCCGGGTCGCCGAGAGCGCGGGGACCGACGCGTCGTCGTTGCCGCCCACCGGCGGCTTCGGGTGCGTCGCAGCGCGCTGCGACGGCAGGAACGCGGCCAGCACCAGCCCGATCGCCACCGCGCCGGTGGCGATCAGGAACGACAGGCGGAAGCCGGTCATCGAGGGCATCGGCACACCGCCCGTCCGTACCGCGGTGTTCGCAAGAACCATGCCGATCACGGCACTGGAGACCGAGGTGCCGATCGACCGCATCAGGGTGTTCAGCCCGGTGGCCGCACCCGTCTCGGACGGGTCGACGGCCCCGATGATCAGAGTGGGCAGCGAGGAGTACGCAAGTCCGATACCGGCCCCCAGCACCACCGTGATCACCACGGCCTGCCAGGCCGCACTCATCAGTCCGAGCCCGGCCCCATAGCCGATCGCGATGACCAGCATGCCGAGCATCAGCGACACCTTGGGGCCGCGACGGGCGGACAGTCGGGCGTAGAGCGGGGCGACCAGCATCATCGTCAGACCGAGCGGCGCCACGCACAGCCCGGCGACCACCATCGACTGCCCGAGGCCGTATCCGGTCGACGCCGGCAGCTGGAGCAACTGAGGCAGGACCAGCGAGACGGCGTAGAAGGCGACCCCGACCATGATCGAGGCGAGGTTGGTGAGCAGCACCTCGCGGCGGGCCGTGGTCCGCAGATCGACCAGTGGCGCCGGGCTGCGCAGCTCGAAGAGGCCCCAGAGGAAGAGAATCACCAGGGCCGCGGCGATCAGCCCGAGCGTGCTGCCCGAAGTCCAGCCCCAGTCACCGCCCTTGGTGACCGGCAGGAGCAGGCAGACCAGACCCAGCGACAGCCCGAGTGCGCCGACCAGGTCGAACCGTCCCGGGGCCCGCAGCGTGGTCTCCGGGACGAGGAGGACGGTGAGCGCCATCGACAGCACACCGAGCCCGGCCGCTCCGAAGAACAGGGCGTGCCAGTCGGCGTGCTGGGCGACGAGCGCGGCGGCGGGCATCGCGAGACCGCCGCCCACCCCGATCGAGGAACTCATCAGCGCCATCGCCGAGCCGAGCTTCTCACCCGGCAGCTGGTCGCGCATGATCCCGATACCCAGCGGAATGACCCCCATGGCGAACCCCTGGAGGGCGCGCCCCACGATCATCACCACGAGGTCATCCGTGAAGGCGCATATCAGTGAACCGAACACCATCACCGCGAGACAGGCGAGCAGCATCTTCCGCTTGCCGTGGAGGTCGCCGAGGCGCCCCATGATCGGGGTGGCCACGGCGCCCGTGAGCAGGGTCGCGGTCATCACCCAGGTCGCGTCGGCCGGTTGGGTGTGCAGCAGGGCGGGCAGATCCTTGATGACGGGGACGAGCAGGGTCTGCATCACCGCGACGGTGATGCCGGCGAAGGCGAGTACGGGGACGACCCCGCCGCCCGCCGTGCGGGTGCGCGGATCGAGGTGTTCTCCGGCGTGCTGTCCGTTCGTCGTCTGTGGCATGCGTACGGCCTCCGGGCGGCAGATCGAGGGTTTCTGACGAGGCGTGGACGCCTGTTGCGGGCAGCTCCGCCCGCCAGGTCCGTGCACCGTGAACCTTCAGCATGCCCCGGGGTATTCCGGTGAACGCGACAGAAAAGGGGCGCAACCGCGCGCCCGGTGTCCTGTCCGACTGAACGTTGCGAAAACTGATCCTGGTGACCTGTAATTCGCAACCTCCACTGGGACAGGTGAGGCCCAGAACGTCTCCCTGTGGGTTGCGTAATCGGCGATATGTTGGGCGCCAAGGCGCTGAGGGAGGACTCTCGGATGGGGTGTGTCAGATCAGCCTGAGCCGCTCGCGCGGCGGGTCTTCGGGATCGAAGTTGCCGAAGGAGAGTGACTCGAATGTCCGTCCCGGCCCGCTCTGAAGAGCCATTGCCGCTGACGCGTCGACAGGCGCAACGAAGAACTTGACGATGATGCTCACCCGGGCATCATGCCTGACTGCCCACGGCCTTGATCGGCCGGATAAGTCCTGGACGATCTCGACGAAACATCTCGGTGGCAGGGTCTGGCTGCGGTGTGCGAAGGTGCCGCGCATGGGTAACTCGCAGGCATATCCGGTCTTCCGTACCACCAACGCCGAAGAGGCATGGACGCAGGCACTGCGCCTGAACGCTCTGCTGGAGGAGCGGGGCGACGAGGTGACCTTGATGGCAAATCTGCTGACCGTGGAGGACACGCGGCGTATGGCCGCGGCGCTGCCCGGCGCAGGATTCCACTACGCGGATACCCGGGTGGACCCAGCGACGGGTGACTTCCTGGACTTCGGCTTGGACATCGGCACCGCGGAGCACTCCGTGCTGGAGGCGGAACTCCCTCTGTCCGTCATGCACTACGTCGCACCGGGCACCGTGGAGCACCGGTTCGTGGAGGCGGTGGGCCGGGGTATCGCCTCGATCGACTTGACCGGCAGGTGGCCAGACGATCCGGAGACGGAATCGTACGGCATCTCGAAGTACGACGGCGTGGAAGTCCTCTTCAACTGCGACGACGTGAACTGGTTGCAGCGGACCGATCACCACACCGTGTTCGTGCACGTCGACAAGTGGGGCGATCTCCCACGAGCCAAGGGCCTGGCCGCGTATCTCGGCAGCACCGTGCTGGGGGAGGCCCAGCTCGGGTGGTGAAGCGCCGACTCTCGGAGCGTTCACCTGTCGGGAGGAGCACAGATCGCTTTCACGTAGCCGGCGGCGGTGCCTTTGGGCTGTCCGTTGTCCGCGTCCGTCCGTACGCGGGGCGGGACGTTCAGGTGCACGCCGACAGGCGCCAACGACGGTTACGGCCGAGTCGACAGCCGACCAGTCCGTCGGCTCGATGTTCTCGGAGATGAAGAAGCGGTCGATCACTCCGATCTCGCCGGACGGAACGCGGACTCTGAGCCCGTAGCGCATGTGTCCAACCACCGTGCCCTATACAGCCCCTGCCGTCGCCGTCATCCAATGCTTCCCTGACCTTCCGTCAGATTGGAACGTGTTCTACTCTTGCGCCGTTCCAGTGGCTTCGACCGGCGAGGATCCGCATGGGCATCGGAATCACCGAAGAACACCAGGAGTTGGCGCGGGCCGCGCGCGGGGGACTGTCCCGTGCCGTGCCACCGGAGCACCTGCGCAAACTTCTCGACGCGAACGCTCCCGATGCCCCCGGCGTGCGCCCCGGGCACTGGGACATGCTCGCCGAACAGGGCCTGATCGCCCTCCATCTGCCCGAGGAGTACGGGGGCGGGGGCGGCGGACTCCTCGACCTCGCCGTGGTCCTGGAGGAGGCGGGCCGGGCCGTGCACCCCGGCCCGTATCTCGCGAACGCCCTCGCCTCCGCCGTCCTGCACACCTCGGGAGCGGACGACCTGGTACGCGACCTCGCGGTCGGCGCCCGCATCGGCGCCGTCGTCCTCGGCCCCGGCACACTCACCTCCGTGCAGCACGCGGACGGCCATCTGCTCGACGGTACGGCCCCGCCCGTCCTCTCCGGCACCGACGCCGACCTCCTCCTGCTCCCCGCCGAATCGGCCACCGGCACCCTCTGGTTCGCCGTCGACACCGCCGCCGAAGGACTCACCGTCCGCCCGCACCGCGGCGCCGACCCGACCCGCCCCACGGCCGAGGTCCACGCCGAGGGCGTACTCGTCCCCATCACGCGTGTCCTGCGGACCGACCGTGCGCAGGTGCGCGATCTCGCCGCCGTCCTCTTCTCCGCCGAAGCGTGCGGGACCGCGGCCCGCGCACTGGAGACCGCCACCGACTACGCCAAGGTCCGCGAACAGTTCGGCCGGCCCATCGGGCAGTTCCAGGGGATCAAGCACCTCTGTGCCGAGATGCTCGTCCGGGTCGAACGGGCCCGCGCACTGGTGTGGGACGCGGCCCGCGCCGCCGACGAGGAGCAGGATCCGGACGTGCGGTCCATGGTCGCCGCCCTCGCCGCGGCGGATGCCCTCGACGCCGCGTACGACTGTGCCAAGGACTGCATCCAGATCCTCGGCGGCATCGGCTTCACCTGGGAGCACGACGCCCATCTGTATCTGCGCCGGGCCCTGGTGGCCCGGCAGTTGCTGGGGGCTGGTGACAGCCACCGGCAGCGGGCCGTACGGCTGGCCGCGGGCGGCGCCCGTCGGGGACTCACGCTCGAACTCCCCGCCGAGGCCGCCACCCACCGCGCCGAGGCGCGCGAGGCCGTCGCCGTGGCGCGAGGCCTCGACCCCAGGGCCGCCCGCCGCGCCCTCGCACCGACCGGATACGCCGCCCCGCACCTCCCCGCCCCCTACGGACTGGGCGCGGGTCCCGTCCAACAACTCGCCATACAGCGAGAGTTGAGGGAACAGGGCGTGCGCCTCAGCGACCTGTCCATCGCCACTTGGGTGATCCCCTCGCTGCTCGCCCACGGGACGGCCGAGCAGCAGGACCGCTACCTGCTGCCCACCCTGAGCGGCGAACTCCTGTGGTGCCAGCTGTTCTCCGAACCCGGTGCGGGCTCCGACCTCGCCTCGCTGCGGACGAAGGCGGAGCGGACCGAGGAGGGCTGGCGGATCAACGGCCAGAAGGTCTGGACGAGCGCCGCCCAAGGGGCCGACCACGGCATCCTGCTGGCCAGGACCGACCCGGACGCCCCCAAGCACCAGGGCATCGGCTACTTCATCGTCGACATGAAGAACACCGAGGGCATCGACATCCGCCCGCTGAAGGAGATCACCGGCGACTGCCTCTTCAACGAGGTGTACTTCGACGACGTCCTGCTGCCCGCCGACGCCGTCGTCGGCAAACCGGACGACGGCTGGCGGGTCGCCCGCAACACGCTGGGCAACGAACGCGTCCACATGGCCGACCAGATGAGCTTCGACACCGGACTCGAAGCACTGATCGCCCGCTCCGGCGAACTCGACGGCGCGTACCGGGCCCGTATCGGAGCACTCGCCGCCGAGGCCCACGCACTGGCCTGCATCGGACTGCGGACCACCCTGCAACAGGTGTCCGGACTCGAACCCGGTGCCGGAGCCTCCGTCCGCAAACTCGTCCAGACCGTCCACCAGCAGAAGACCGCCGAACTGGCCCTCGAACTCCTCGGCCCCGGCGGTGCGGTCGCCGAAGGGGCCGGCGAGCGGGTCGTGCACGGCTTCCTGATGTCCCGCTGCCTGACCATCGCGGGCGGCACCACCCAGGTCCAGCTCAATGTCGTTGCCGAGCGCATCCTCGGCCTCCCGCGTGACTGAAGGGACTACCCATGACGCCCGTGAAGACCCTGAAGCCCATGAAACTCATGAAGGCGTACGTCATCGGTGTCGGCATGACGAAGTTCGAGAAGCCCGAGACCCGCGACTGGCAGTACTGGGACATGGTGAAGGAGGCCGGGACGGCGGCGCTCGCCGATGCCTCGCTCACCTACGACCAGGTGCAGCAGGCCGTCGTCGGCTACTGCTTCCAGCCCTCGACCGCCGGGCAGCGTGCCGTCTACGGACTCGGGCTGACCGGAGTGCCCGTCTACAACGTCAACAACAACTGCGCCACCGGCTCCACCGCGCTGATGATGGCCAGACAGTTCGTCGAGGGCGGCGGCAGCGACTGCGTCCTGGCGCTCGGCTTCGAGAAGATGGCGCGCGGAGCACTCGGCGGCGGCGGTGCCGACGGCGGCGCCGCCGACTTCAAGACCTCACCCGTCGCCCGGCACTACGGGGTCATGGCCGCCGCCCACGGCTTCGAGATGAGCCCGCCCACCGCCCAGATCTTCGGCAACGCGGCCCGCGAGCACATGGAGCGGTACGGGACGACCGAGGCACAGCTTGCCGCGGTCGGCGCCAAGAACCACCGGCACTCGGTGAACAACCCGTACGCCCAGTTCCAGGACCCGTACACGGTCGAGGAGATCCTCGCCGCGAAGACCATCCACCGCCCGCTGACCAAGCTCCAGTGCTCGCCCACCTCCGACGGGTCGGCGGCCGCCGTCGTCGTGTCGGAACGCTTCGTCGAGCGCCATGGCCTGGGCGACCGGGCCGTCGAGATCGTCGCCCAGGCCATGACCACCGACACCGACGACTCCTTCGCCTCCGGCACCTGCATCGACGCCGTGGGGCAGCCGATGTCGCGGGAGGCCGCCCGGCAGGTGTACGAGACCTCCGGGCTCTCGGCAGCCGACCTCGACGTCATCGAACTGCACGACTGCTTCTCCATCAACGAACTCCTCACCTACGAGGCGCTCGGGCTGTGCGGCGAGGGCGAGTCCGGGAAGCTCGTCGAGTCCGGGGCCACCACGTACGGCGGCCGGTGGGTGGTCAACCCGTCCGGCGGGCTGATCTCCAAGGGGCACCCGCTCGGCGCCACCGGCATCGCCCAGGTCGCCGAACTCACCTGGCAGCTCAGGGGCGAGGCGCAGCGCAGGCAGGTGGAGGGCGCACGGGTCGGCCTGGCGCACAACATCGGGCTGGGCGGTGCGGCGGTGGTGACGCTGCTCCGGCGGTAGGGGCGCGTACCGGTCTTGCCGATCGCCGACGACAGGTGGTTCCGCACCGTCGACTCGGACAGGTGCCGGGAGCCCTGCCGAACCCGCCGGTGTGCCGTCAAGAGAGCAGAAGAAGCCAGGACGGAGGGGTAGGGGTAGCGGAGAACTTGTCTGTACGCCGACAATGCGGTCACCCTTCGCCGCCCGGGGGTCACCGGGCTCCCGGGCCGAACCGAGAGGACCGACCAACACCATGCGCAAGCCTCTCCTCGCCACCCTCGCCGTCGTTGCCCTCGCTTCCGCCGCCTTGGCGGGCACTGCGGGCACGGCAACCGCGGCACCCGACCGCGTGAGCGGGTCGATCCCCGCTGCCGCGACGGCCGCCGGGCACTCCGACAGCCCGTCCGTCGCGGTGGCGGCCACCTCCTTCGCCGGCACCGTGGCGCTCAGCAACTGCTCGGGCTCCCTGGTCCGCATGCCGAACTCGCAGTCGACGGACCCGGGGCTGGTCATGACGAACGGCCACTGCCTCGAAACCGGCTTCCCGAGTGCGGGGCAGGTCATCACCAACCAGTCCTCCACGCGCAGCTTCACGCTGCTCAACGCCTCGGCGGGCACCGCCGGAACGCTCAAGGCGAACAAGGTCGTCTACGCGACGATGACCGACACGGACGTCACGCTCTACCAACTGACCAAGACCTACGCCCAGATACAGCAGTCCACGGGTATCGCGCCGCTGACGCTGTCCGCGACCCATCCGGTGCAGGGGCGTGCGATCGACGTGGTCTCCGGCTACTGGAAGCGGGTCTACTCCTGCTCCGTCGACGGATTCGCTTACCGCTTGAAGGAAGGTCAGTGGACCTTCAAGGACTCCGTCCGCTACACGTCGGGGTGCAACGTCATCGGGGGAACCTCCGGCTCCCCTGTCATCGACACGACGACCGGGCAGGTCACGGCGATCAACAACACCATCAACGAGAGCGGTGAAAGCTGCACCCTGGACAACCCCTGCGAGGTGGACGAGCAGGGGACCGTCACCGTCCACGAGGGGATCGGTTACGCCCAGGAGACCTACGGCATCCCTGCCTGCTTCACGACGGGCAACGTACTCGACCTGTCGGCCACGGGCTGCACGCTTCCGAAGCCGACAGCGGTGTCGGCGCGCTGAACCGGCGCCCGGCGCCTTCTCCGCGGACACGTGCGCCGGGTCGCGGTCCGGACTCGATCGGCCGTAGCGACACCGGCTGTCCGGGCTGACAGGAGATGCTCGGTCGCGGTGAGGCCCCGGTCGATCAGGGATGCTGTTGGTCAATCCGGGGCCTTCGCCGCGGCCGGGGCCGTGGTGTGGGTGCGCCGCCCCGGCGGCGGGCGCGGACCGGCTGCCGGGCGTGAGCCCGGCCCGGTGTCGGCACTCGATCCCCGATCGAGTCGCGGGGGGTCGGCGACTCGGGTCTCTGAGTCCCGTCGTTGCAGGTCAGAGGCGATTCTCACGCTTCGGTCAAGCGGTGGACGGCACGCACGGTGAAAGCTCCCGAGGCGGGAACCGTCCTGCCCGTGGACCGCGTCTCTCGGCTTCGTCAGGTACATCAACAGCGTCTATTCTCCTGTGAGTTACGCCGTTGACCAGGCGGGAAGAGCGGGGAGTCGCACCACCATGAGCGGTACGAGCGGGGACGGACGCGACGAGCTGGACGACGGCGTCGACGGGGGTATCGAGCCGCTCGCGGTGAACGACCCCCCGCGCATCGGGCCGTATCTGCTGCTCGGGCGGCTCGGTGCGGGTGGCATGGGGCGGGTGTTCCTCGCACGGTCGGACAGCGGGCGGACCGTGGCCGTGAAGGTGGTGCACGAAGAGCACGTCTCCGACGAGCAGTTCAGGGAGCGGTTCCGTCGGGAGATCGAGGCGGCGCGGAGGGTCGGTGAGCGGTATACGGCACCGGTGCTTGACGCGGGCCCGGACGATGAACAGCCGTGGGTCGCCACGGGGTACGTTCCCGGACTCTCGCTCGAGCAGGTCGTCCGGTCGTACGGGCCGTTGCCGGCCGCGTCCGTGCACGCCCTCGCCGAAGGGTTGCTGAAGGCACTCAAGGACATTCACGGCGCCGGGATCGTTCACCGCGACCTGAAGCCGTCCAATGTGATGCTCACCGTGGACGGCACGAAGGTCATTGACTTCGGGATCGCGCGGGCGCTCGAGACGACCGTCGAGTCCTTGTTGACCAGCACGGGGATGGTCATCGGCTCTCCCGGATTCATGTCGCCGGAGCAGGTGCGCGGGCAGCGCGCGGGGGCCGGGAGCGATGTGTTCACCCTCGGGTGCGTGCTGACGTACGCGGCGACCGGGCAGTTGCCGTTCGGGCAGAGGGCGAGTAATCAGCACGCGGTGATGTTCCAGATCGTGGAGGGCGAGCCCGACCTGACCCGGGTCGAGGACGCCGCGCTGCGGTCGCTCATCGCCCGGTGCCTGACGAAGGATATGGACCAACGGCCCGGCGTCGACGAGCTGTTGGAGGACCCCGAGCGGCCGCGTGCCCGCGCCGCGCGCGGCGCCTGGCTCCCTGCCGACGTCGTCGCGCACCTCGCGCAGCAGTCCGCACGGCTGCTCGACGCCGAGGCGGTGCCGCTGCGGGAGGAGTCCGTGGACGTGGCGACCGTCGGGCTGCGGCAGAAGGGCGGACCCCCCGAAGCCGTCCCGACGGGCCAGGGCACCACGACGCGACGGCGGGAGCTCGAACGGCGGCCTCGCCGTTTCAGGCTCATCGTTTTGCCCATCGCTGCCGTCATCACCGTCGGCGGTGGCACGGCCTATCTGATCCAGCCCTTCTCGGGCGATGGGGAAGGGACGCGCGCCCAGCCACCGAGCAGCAGTGCGAGTGACGCTCCGGGTGGCAGCAACGCACCGAGTTCCCCCACGAGTTCACCCTCCAGGAGTGGAGAGGGGAAGGGCGAGGACGACGGCAAGGGCAAGGACGGTGAGAAGAGGCAGGACGACGAGGACGAGCTGGACGCACCGGACGCCCGGGAGAGCAAGGGAAGTTCATCCACCGACGGAAGCGGTTCCGGCGGCAGCGGCACCAGTGACGGGTCCGGATCCACAGGGTCGTCCGGCTCCACCGGGTCGTCCGGTACTTCGGACTCGGGCGGTGGAAGTTCGTCCACCTCCGGCAGTTCGTCCTCCGGCTCGCGACCGCCCGCCTTGACGAGCTACAAGGCTGCGTACACCCACTCCTGTGTCGGCGCGTGCGACATGCCTCTCAAGGTCAGCTGGTCGCCGATCTCCCGAGCGACCCGGTACGACATCCACTACACGAACAAGGGCAGCAACTTCACCGAGAAGAACGTCGACACCGTCCACTCGACCGGCAGCACCAGCTACACGATCACAGGGCCGTACTCCGGCGACCAGATCTGTGTCACGGTGCGTGCGGCCAACCAGTACGGCGCTTCCGCGTGGGCGGAGACCCTGTGCGACACGGTGCCGTACTGACCTCGATCATTCGAGAACCTGACGCTGTGTCAGCAATAGTCTTCACAACTGCTGGGTGCTGCGTTATACATGGGGTCACCGGCTAGAACGCGTTCTAGAACGGACGTGGTGGCCGGTCCCGCACGACCTCGGTGCGGCCGACGGTGCGGACGGTCGTGCCGAGGTCTTCCCACCATCAAGGAGCGGCCTTCCCATGCCCATTGATGCCGAAAAGGCGGTCGCCGCCGAACCCCGGTCCACCCGGATCGGCTGGGACCACAAGGACGTGCAGCTCTACCACCTGGGCATCGGCGCCGGAGCCGACCCCGACCGGGCCGACGCCGCCACCGACCCCGACGAGCTGCGCTACACCCTGGAGTCCCGGCTCCAGGTGCTGCCCTCCTTCGCCACCGTCGCGGGCGCGGGCATGGGCGTGGTCGGCGGACTCTCCTCGCCCGGCGTCGACATCGACCTCGCCGCCGTCCTGCACGGCGGGCAGAGCGTGCGCGTGCACCGGCCGATCCCCGTGAAGGGCAGCGCCGTACAGACATCGAGGGTCGCCGCCGTCTACGACAAGGGCAAGGCGGCCGTGCTGGTGCTGCGCACCGAGGCCGCCGACGAAGAAGGCCCGCTGTGGTCCAACGACGCCCAGATCTTCGTCCGGGGCGAGGGCGGCTTCGGTGGCGAACGCGGCCCGTCCGAGCGGATCGCGTACCCCGCCGTCGCCCCCGACCACGTCGTGGAGCGGCCGATCCGCCCGGACCAGGCGCTGCTCTACCGGCTCTCCGGGGACTGGAACCCGCTGCACGCCGATCCCGAGTTCGCCCGGCTCGCCGGCTTCGACCGGCCGATCCTGCACGGACTGTGCACCTACGGCATGACGCTCAAGGCCGTCACCGACACGGTGCTCGGCGGCGACGTGACCCGTATCCGCTCCTACCGCACCCGTTTCGCCGGGATCGTCTTCCCCGGCGAGACCCTCCGCATCCGGATGTGGACCGGCAAGGACAACGTCCGGGTCGAGGTGCGGGCCGTCGAGCGGGACGACGCCCCGGTCCTCGGCGACACCGTCCTCGAACACTCCTGAACCAACTCCAAGAGGTCCACCGGCCCATGAGGGGAGCCGCACCATGCGCGCAGCCGTACTGCACGAGATCGGCCAGTCCAAACTGGAAGTCCTCGACGACATCGAGGCAGTGGGCTTCGGCCCCGGCAAGGTCAGAATCCGCATCCGGGCCACCGGACTGTGTCACTCCGACATCTCCGCGATGAGCGGCGTGCTGCCGCAGCCCGCCCCCTTCATCCCCGGCCACGAGGGCGCGGGCGAGGTCGTCGAGGTCGGCGACGGCGTCACCGGGCTGAAGGCGGGGGACCGGGTGCTGGTCTGCTGGCTGCCCGCATGCGGGGTGTGCCCGTCCTGCCGGCGCGGCCAGACCCACCTCTGCCTGGCCGGCTTCATGAACGCGGGAACCCCCAACTTCAGGCGGCCCGGGGGCGAGGTGTTCGGCTTCGCCGGGACCGGGACCTTCACCGAGGAGGTCGTCCTGGACGCGGGCTGCGCGGTGCCGGTCCCCGACGACGTACCGTTCGAGATCGCCGCGCTGATCGGCTGCGGGGTGACCACGGGACTGGGCGCGGCCATCAACACCGCGAAGGTGGAGGCCGGTTCGTCGGTCGCCGTCATCGGCTGCGGCGGGGTCGGCATCTCCACGATCCAGGGAGCCAAGGTGCAGGGCGCCGCCCAGATCGTGGCCGTGGACCCGGTTGCCTCCCGCCGCGAGGCGGCGCTGCGGTTCGGTGCCACCGAGGCGGTGTCCCCGGACGAATTCGGCGACGCCAAGCAGCGGATCACCGCGGGCGAGGGCTTCGACTACGTCTTCGAGGTCGTCGGCAAGTCGGCCACCGCTCGCACGGCGTACGAGCAGACCCGGCGCGGCGGCACCCTCTGCATCGTCGGGGCGGGTGCGATGGACGACAACTTCCAGGTCAACATGTTCGAGCTGTTCTTCGACGAGAAGCGGATCCTGCCCTCCATGTACGGCGGCGGAGACGTGCTCAGGTCCTACGAACGGGCCATCGCGCTCTGGCGGGCCGGGCGGATCGATCTCGCCTCGATGATCACCCACCGGGTGCCGCTCGACGGCATCAACGACGCTCTCGACCAGATGCGGACCGGCGAGGCGCTGCGCACCTGCATCGAACTCTGACCCCGCTCTGTCCGTTCCCGCCCACCCGCTCTGTCCGTTCCCGCCCACCCGCCCTGTCCACATCCCTTCCGAGAGGCCCGAGACTCCGATGTCACCTTCCCTGTCTCTTCCCCTTCACGGCATGTCCGCGATCGTCACGGGCGCGGGCCGCGGCCTCGGACGCGCCGAAGCGCTGGAACTGGCCCGGCTCGGTGCGTCCGTCGTCGTCAACGACTACGGGCAGCCGGGCCGCGACGGCTCCGGCGAGGCATCCGCGACCCCCGCCGAGGAGGTCGTCGAGGAGATCCGGGCGGCGGGCGGCCGGGCGATCGCCCACCTCGGCGACGTGGCCGACCACGACCAGGCCCGCGGCCTGGTCGAACTGGCCGTCGGCACCTACGGAAAGCTCGACATCCTGGTCAACAACGCGGGCATCCTGCGCGACCGGATGGTCTTCTCGATGACCGAGGGCGAGTGGGACTCCGTCATCAGGGTCCACCTCAAGGGCCACTTCAACACCACGCGTTTCGCCGCGTCCCACTGGCGCACCCGCGCCAAGGAGTCCGGCGGACCGGTCCACGGCCGGATCATCAACACCTCGTCGGAGGCGTTCCTGGCCGGCTCGGCGGGACAGCCGAACTACGCGGCGGCCAAGGGCGGCATCGTCGGCCTGACCACCTCCACGGCCCTGGCCCTGGCCAGGTACGGCGTCACCGCCAACGTGATCTGCCCGCGGGCACGTACCCGGATGACCGAGGACGTGTTCGCGGGCTTCCAGGAACCGACGGGCGGCCGGCTCGACGCGCTCGCCCCCGAGCACGTCGCGCCGCTGGTCGGCTATCTCGCCTCGCCGGCCGCCGCCAAGGTCAACGGGCAGCTGCTCGTCGTGCACGGCGGCATGGTCGCGATCGTCGAACGCCCCCGGGTGGCGGCGAAGTTCGACGCGGCGAAGGAGACCTTCTCCTTCGACGAGCTGGACGAACTCCTCACCCCGTACTACGAGGACCGACCGGCGGGGGAGACCTTCGCCGCGGCGGAGGTGCTCGGCCTGAAACGCGGCTGACGGCCACGGAGACGGGTGGGCCCCCGGTAGCCGATCGGCTACCGGGGGCCCACCCGTCCCTCGTTGATCTTCCGCGCGGTCAGGCCGCTCTGCCGTCCCCCTCCGAGGGGCGGCGGTGGCGGCCGTGCGGCTGCGCCGACGCGTCGTCCGTCGACACCCCTCCTCGGTGCTTTCCGGAGCCGCCGGCTTCGCCCCGTTCCGCGTCCGCCTCCGGCGAGAGCGTCCGGGTCGTGTCGGTGCAGACTGCAGACATCTGTGAAGTCACCCCGTTGTTGTTCGTTTTACATGTGGTCACCAGGGCCGATGTGGCGACCGCACCACGATGCGGTCACCGACGGCGACCGGGTGGTCCGGGTGCGTAGCCCAGGTCCAGGATCTTAACCAGGCACCGTGCGCCCCATGAGCGGCGCCTGCCCCAGTGGAATCGGCCTGCACATCGGAAGACTCACCGTGGCACCGGACGGTTGCCCACCGCTTTCCTCGGCCGCTTCCGCCGCTCTCCCCGCCACCGGCCGCGCGCCGTGTTCCGCCGGTGCCTCCAGCAGCGCCACCCCGCACGCCACGTCCTCATGGCTGTAAGGGAGTTTGAGCACACCGTCCCGGGTCCATACACCGCGTCCGGCCCGCCATCCCTCGGGAGCGGCGAGCCGGTGCAGACGACGCTCCGCCGGGCGCCACACCCCGAGACTGCTGCCCGGCGCCCCATCGATGCGCAGGGCCACCGCGCAGCTCTCCGGCATCAGCATCTGCCCCGGCTGCACGGCGAACGGTGTCACGGTCGCGCCGGCCGGACGCAGGCACGCGGGGAAGCGCACCGGCAGACAGCTGCCCAGCACGCCCCATCCGAGCCGGTCGCCTCCCGGCGCGTCCGAACGGATCAGCAGCAGGCCGCTGTCCGCGTCGGCGAGCAGCAGCCGGTCATTGCTCTCGGGGGTGATCTGCAGCAGCGGCGTCACCTCACCGCCCCGCCCCAGATCGACGACCACCGCCTTGACCGGCCCGCCGCCCGGCATCTCCCGGTCCAGGGCCAGCAACCGGCCCGTCCCGTCCAGCCAGACCCCGCCGGAGCAGCGCCCCGGCACCCGGGCGACCAGTTCGGGACCGTGGGCCCCGCCCGCCACCAGCCAGACGTCGGAGCAGTGCGCGCCGACCGACAGCGCGTACGCGCTCGCTCCGTCCGGTGAGGGCGGCAACAGGGACGTTTCCGCGCATCCGACGGAGCCGAGCGGAAGTTCACCGGTACCGGGTCCGGTCGGATAGAGCAGTGAGAACGCGTGCCGGTCCGCGACCCGGCGCTGGATCAGCACCCGCCCGTCGGCCAGCGGCAGCACCTGGGAGTCGCGTTCCTCCGGCTGGTCGAGGGGGAGCGGTACGGCGTACGGCTCGTGCCCGTCGAGCGTCCAGCGCTCCACGAACCAGGCCTGCGCCGCGTCGGCCGGGTGGTCCGTGGCGACGGCTCCCCGGGTGAGCCGGGCCGCGTACGAACCGTCCGCGGCGATCGTGAACGGGGACGGGGCAGGGGCCGCCCCGGCGGGGACGTGCGGCGCGGCGTCCTCCGGGGCCGGGACCCCGGTGTCACCGGGGGGTCTGGCCGCCTCCATGGTTCCGTCCTCGATGGCGCAGGCAGTCATCGCTGGGTCACCTCCGGCAAACGAAGCTAGTTTTCGCGCTTCCTGCCGAACACCACGAGACCCGCAACGTCACCCATAAGGGTGACGATGCCCGGGTTCGCCTCGGAGTGAGGGGGTGGTTGTGCTCGATGTGGGGCGAATGCGTAAGGTAAGGCATTCCTAAGCTGAACCTGTGTGATCGTCAACTGGAGAAGTGATGTCCCTTCGTCGCCGCGGTACCGCCGCAGTCGGCCTGGCTGTGGCCGCCGCCCTTTCCCTTTCCGCCTGCGGAAGTGACGACTCCGGCAAGGACGCGTCGGACAGCGGCAGCGACAAGAAGGCTGCCGTCGCGACGGGCGGCAAGGACTTCGGCGACGCCGCGAAGAAGACGGCGGAGTACGGGACCGACGCCCAGGCCGGAGAGTTCCCCCGGACCCTCACCCACGCCATGGGCAAGACCGAGATCAAGTCCGCCCCCAAGCGGGTCGTCGTGCTGGACGTCGGCGAGTTCGACAACGTCGTCTCGCTGGGTGTGAAGCCGGTCGGCTACGCGCCCTCCGAGGGCGACGTGGCCATCCCCTCCTACCTGAAGAAGGCGGCGGGCGACCCGAAGAACGTCGGCACGATCAACAACCTCAACCTCGAGGCGATCGCCGGCCTGAAGCCCGACCTGATCCTCGGTAGCCAGCTGCGCGCCGCCGACAAGTACGACGCGCTCTCCAAGATCGCGCCCACCGTGTTCTCCATCCGCCCGGGCTTCACCTGGAAGGAGAACTACCTCCTCAACGCCGCGGCGCTGGACAAGACCGCCAAGGCGAAGAGCGAGCTCAGCGCCTATGAGGCGAACGCGAAGAAGCTCGGCGAGGACATCGGCCCGGACAAGCCGACCATCTCGATGGTCCGCTACCTGCCGGACCGTATCCGCCTCTACGCCAAGGCGTCCTTCATCGGCACGATCCTCGAGGACGTCGGTCTGCCGCGGCCCAAGAACCAGCAGATCGACGACCTCGCCGCGGAGATCAGCCCGGAGAAGATCGACGAGGCCGACGCCGACTGGATCTTCACCGGCGTCTACGGCGACGTGAAGGCCACCAAGCGGGACACCGCCCAGTCCAACCCGCTGTGGAAGAACCTCGAGGCGGTCAAGGAGGGCCGGGCCAAGGACGTCTCCGACGAGACCTGGTACCTCGGCCTCGGTGTCACGGCCGCGAACCTGGTCCTCGACGACCTCCGTGCCGACCTTGTGAAGTAACGACTTCCACGCACGCCGCCAGCCCGTCATCACGGGTCGACGAAGCCATGGACGACGGGGCACGGAGGGCAGGTAGCCTTTCCTTGTGCCCCGTCTGTCTGAAGTCCTCGCCGAGCTCGACGCCCTCTGGCCGCCCGAGCGGGCCGAAGGCTGGGACGCCGTCGGCACCGTGTGCGGAGACCCCGACGCCCAGGTCGACCGGGTGCTCTTCGCCGTCGACCCCGTCCAGACCATCGTCGACGAGGCCCGCCGGCTCGGCGCCCAGCTGATCGTCACCCACCACCCGCTCTATCTGCGGGGCACCACGACGGTCGCGGCCGGCACCTTCAAGGGCCGCGTCGTGCACACCCTCATCAAGCACGACATCGCGCTGCACGTCGCCCACACCAACGCCGACACCGCCGACCCGGGCGTCTCCGACGCCCTCGCCGGTGCGCTCGACCTGCGCGTCGAGAGGCCTCTCGTGCCGGATCCGTCCGATCCCACGGGCCGCCGCGGCCTCGGTCGCATCTGCGTGCTCGACCACCCCGAGAGCCTGGCCGACCTCGCCGCCCGCGCCGCCGCCCGGCTGCCCGCCACCGCGCAGGGCATCCGGCTTGCGGGCGACCCCGCAGCGACGGTGCGCACCGTCGCGGTCAGCGGCGGCTCCGGCGACAGCCTCTTCGACGCGGTGCGCGCCGCAGGCGTCGACGCCTTCCTCACCGCCGACCTGCGCCACCACCCGGCCTCCGAGGCGATCCAGCACTCCCCGCTCGGCCTGCTCGACGCCGCGCACTGGGCCACCGAATGGCCCTGGTGCGAACAGGCCGCAGCGCAGCTCGACGCGATTTCCGACCGCCACGGATGGGATCTGCGGGTCCATGTCTCGAAGCAGGTCACCGACCCCTGGACCACCACCACCCACCACTCTTCTGGAGCCCCCAACTGAACGCCGCGCCCGCCGACCAGATCCGTCTTCTCGATGTCCAGGCCCTCGACGTACGCCTGTCGCAGCTCGCACACCGGCGCAAGTCGCTGCCCGAGCACGCCGAGATCGAGTCGCTCACCAGCGACCTCGCCCAACTGCGTGACCTGCTGGTCGCCGCGCAGACCGAGGAGAGCGACACCACCCGCGAGCAGACCAAGGCGGAGCAGGACGTCGACCAGGTGCGCCAGCGCGCCACCCGCGACCAGCAGCGCCTGGACTCGGGCGCGGTGACCTCGCCCAAGGACCTGGAGAGCCTCCAGCGCGAGATCGCCTCGCTGGCCAAGCGTCAGGGCGACCTGGAGGACGTGGTCCTCGAGGTCATGGAGCGCCGCGAGTCCGCCCAGGAACGCGTCACCGAGCTGTCCGACCGGGTCGCCGCCGTCCAGTCCAAGGTCGACGACGCGACCGCCCGCCGCGACGCCGCGACCCGGGAACTCGACGACGAGGTCCAGACCGTCACCAAGGAGCGCGGGCTCGTGGCCGGTTCCGTTCCCGCGGACCTGCTGAAGCTGTACGACAAGCTCCGCGAGCAGCAGGGCGGGATCGGCGCGGCCCGCCTCTACCAGCGCCGCTGCGAGGGCTGCCGCCTCGAACTGAACATCACCGAGGTCAACGACGTGAAGGCCGCCTCCCCGGACACCGTCCTGCGCTGCGAGAACTGCCGCCGCATCCTGGTCCGCACGGCGGAGTCGGGCCTGTAATGACCCAGCCGCGCCGTTTCGTCATCGAGGCCGACGGCGGTTCCCGGGGCAACCCGGGGCCCGCCGGTTACGGCGCGGTCGTCATCGACCCGGGGACGGGCGAGACCCTCGCCGAGGCCGCGAAGTACATCGGCGTCGCGACGAACAACGTCGCCGAGTACCAGGGCCTCATCGCGGGCCTGGAGGCGGTGCGGGCACTGGTGCCGGACGCCTCGGCGCACACCGCGCTCCAGGTGCTGGTCCGGATGGACTCCAAGCTGGTCGTGGAACAGATGTCGGGCCGCTGGAAGATCAAGCACCCCGACATGAAGCCGCTCGCGGCACGGGCCGCCGCGATCCTGCCCGCCTCCGCCATCACCTACGAGTGGATCCCGCGGGAGAAGAACAAGCACGCGGACCGTCTCGCCAACGAGGCGATGGACGCGGGCAAACGCGGCAGGCAGTGGGAGCCGTCGGCCTCGACGGCTGCCCTCGACGTGCCCCGGTCCTCGACGACCGCCGTCCTGCCACCGGTCTCGGGCCCGCCCGGCGACGCGGCGGCGGGCGCGGCCAGGGCCCGCGCCGCACTGGCCGCCCGTCCCGCAGCGGCGTCCCCGGCGACGGCCGCCGCAGCCCCGGCCACACCCCAGGTGGGCTGGAGCGCGGCGCCCGATCTCGGGGCACCCGCCACCTTCGTCCTGCTGCGGCACGGTGAGACGGCCCTCACCCCCGAGAAGCGGTTCTCCGGCAGCGGCGGTAGCGATCCCGCCCTCTCGGCGACCGGCCGCCATCAGGCCGAACGCATCGCCCATGCGCTGGCCGCCCGGGGCACGATCGAGGAGATCGTCAGCTCCCCGCTGCGCCGCTGCCGCGAGACGGCGGCCGCGGTGGCGGCCCGGCTCGGCCTGGACGTCCGGATCGAGGACGGCCTGCGCGAGACGGACTTCGGTGCCTGGGAGGGGCTGACCTTCGCCGAGGTGCGCGAGCGCTACGGCCCCGACCTGGACACCTGGCTCGCCTCCGCCAAGGCGGCACCCACCGGGGGCGGCGAGAGCTTCGCCGAGGTCGCCCGCCGCGTCGCGGCCACCCGTGACCGCCTGACCTCCCGTTACGCGGGACGTACGGTCCTCCTGGTCACCCATGTGACGCCGATCAAGACCCTGGTCCGGCTGGCGCTCGGCGCCCCGCCGGAAGCGATGTTCCGCATGGAACTCTCGGCGGCCTCGGTGTCCGCGGTGGCGTACTACGCGGACGGGAACGCGTCCCTCAGGCTGCTGAACGACACCTCGCACCTGAGGGAGGAGCGCGAGCCCCGTCCGGCCGACCGCGCGGACGACGACGTACGCCGGGGCCTCTGAGTCGTAACGCTCCCCTGCGACAGGGGAGCGGACCCGGTGGGCTCAGGTGCTGCGGGGTGGGCGGGATCAGCCGCGCAGGGCCGCCGCCTCGCTCGCCAGCCGCTCCACTCGCGCCCAGTCCTTCGCCGCCACCGCGTCCGCCGGGACCATCCAACTGCCGCCCACGCAGCCGACGTTGGGCAGTGCCAGATAGGACGGCGCGGAGGCGGCCGAGATGCCGCCCGTCGGGCAGAACCGGGCCTGCGGCAGCGGCGAGGCGAGCGCCTTCAGATAGGCGGTGCCCCCCGCTGCCTGGGCCGGGAAGAACTTCATCTCGCTCACCCCGCGCTCCAGCAGCGCGACCACCTCGGACGTCGTCGAGACGCCCGGCAGGAACGGCACCCCCGACGCCTTCATCGCGTCCAGCAGCGTGTCCGTCCAGCCGGGCCCGACCAGGAACCGGGCCCCGGCCGCCACCGTGTCGGAGACGTTCTGTGCCGAGATCACCGTGCCGGCCCCGACGACCGCGTCCGGCACCTCGGACGCGATCGCCCTGATCGCGTCCAGCGCCGCGGCGGTGCGCAGCGTCACCTCGATGGCCGGCAGGCCGCCCGCGACCAGCGCGCGGGCCAGCGGCACCGCATCGGCCGCGTCCGCCAGGACGACGACGGGCATGACGGGGGCGAGGTCCAGCACGGAGGAGGGAAGCACGCGCTCATCCTGCCGCGTCCCACGCACCCTGCGCAAAGCGCGTTGCGCAGGGTGCAACGCATGACTCCGTCAGGTCAGTGGATCTCGTTCACCACGACATCGAGCGACCACGCCCGCCCCGCCCGTGCGGGGGCCTCCACCTCCACCGTGTAGCCGAGATCCCGCAGGACCTCCACCAACTCCACGGGCCCCTTCGGCCGCGCGCCCGCCAGCAGCAGATCGCGGACCATCCGGCCCTTCGTCGCCTTGTTGAAGTGGCTGACCACGGACCGCTTCTCGACCCCGTCCACCCACTGGGAGTGCAGCACCCGCACCCCCGCCGTGCGCTCCGCCACCTCACCCTTCGGCTTCCAGGCCGCGGTGTACGCGGAGGACCGCAGATCAAGGACGAGCCCGTCCCCGGCCGCCTCCGGCATCACCTCCGCCATCGGCCCGCGCCAGTACGCCCCGAGCGCCCCCAGCCCCGGCAGCTTCACCCCCATCGAGCAGCGGTACGAGGGAATCCGGTCGCCCACCCGCACCGCGCCCCACAGCCCCGAGAACACCAGCAACGACGTCCCGGCCCGCCGCTTCGCCGCCGCATCCAGGGAGGCCAGATCCAGGGCGTCGTACAGCACCCCGGTGTAGATCTCCCCGGCCGGACGCGTCCCCGCCGTCCGCAGCTCGACGTTCTTCGCTATCTCGCCCCGCAGCCCCTCGCTCAGTCCGAGCACCGTGCGCGCCTTCTCCTCGTCCGCCGCGCACAGCTCCACCAGCTCGTCGAGCACCGCGGCCCGCGCCGCCGCCAGGCCCGGCAGCGACAGCGACTCCGGCTTCAGAGGTGCCCCGCGCCCCGACGCGGCCTTTCCTTCGGAGGGCGGCAACAGCACGAGCACGGCGGTTCTCCTTCGTACGCACAGGCAAGCGGCCCGAGCAGGCCTTCGTACCAGCCTACGGGGACGCGCGCACCGCCCCGCCGCCCTCCCGAGCACCCGGGACGGGCCGCACCCTGCGGACTTGGCCCCGGCCCGGACCCCGCCACCACCCGGGATGCCGCCCGGCCCGCCCCGCCCTACGCTCGGTCCATGCCCCGCCGTCATCTCCATGTCACCGGGCCCGCCGAGACCCCCCTGAGGGCGGCCCTGCGCACGCTGCGCACCACACTCGAACTGCCCGACGGCTTCCCGCCCGACGTCCTCGCCGAGGCGGAGCGGGCGGCCGGCGCACCCACGGTGGCCCACCACGAGGACCTGACCGACCTGCCGCTCTTCACCATCGACCCGCCCACCTCGACCGACCTCGACCAGGCCATGCACCTCGAACGCCGGCACCGGGGCTTCCGCGTCCACTACGCCATCGCCGATGTCGCGGCCTTCGTACGCCCCGGCGGCGCACTCGACACCGAGGCCCACCGCCGGGTGACGACCCTCTACTTCCCCGACGGGAAAGTGCCCCTCCACCCCGCCCTGCTCTCCGAGGGCGCCGCCAGCCTCCTCCCCGGCCAGACCCGCCCCGCACTCCTCTGGCAGATCGACCTCGACCCCGAGGGCGGCGCCGTCGACACCTCGGTACGCCGGGCCCTCGTCCGCAGCCGCGCCAAACTCGACTACGCGGGCGTCCAACGGCAGATCGACACCGAAACCGCCGAAGAGCCCCTGGCCCTGCTCCGGACCATCGGACGGCTCCGCGAGGAGCAGGAGATCGCCCGCGGCGGCATCTCCCTCAACGTGCCCGAACAGGAGATCGTCGCCCGCGACGGCGCCTACGACCTGGAATACCGCGCCACCCTGCCCGCCGAGGGCTGGAACGCCCAGATCTCCCTCCTCACCGGCATGGCCGCCGCCCACCTCATGGCCGAGACCGGCACCGGCATTCTGCGCACCCTGCCGGTCGCCCCCGACGGCGCCGTGGCCCGGCTCCGCCGCTCGGCCGGGGCGCTGCGCATCGACTGGCCGCACCATGTCCCGTACGCCGAGGTGGTCCGCTCCCTCGACCCGCGAAGGGCGGACCACGCCGCGTTCCTCCAGGACTGCACCACCCTGCTGCGCGGCGCCGACTACACCGTCTTCGAGCACGGCGAACTCCCCACCCCCGCCGTCCACGCCGCCGTCGCCGACCTCTACACGCACTGCACCGCCCCGCTGCGCCGCCTCGTCGACCGGTACGCGGCCGAACTGTGCCTCGCCGCGGTCGCGGAACACGAACCGCCCGAGTGGGTCCTCGCCGCGCTGCCCGGCCTGCCGAAGGAGATGGCGGACGGCACCAGACGCGCCAACACGGTGGAACGCGAGTGCGTCGACGTGGTCGAGGCCGCCCTGCTCATGGACCGGGTCGGCGAGGTCTTCGACGCGTACGTGGTCGACGTGAAGGACCAGGAGCCCACCACGGGCACCGTCCACATCGAGACCCCGGCCGTCATCGCCCGGATCGAGGGCGGCACGGCCCGGCTCCCGCTGGGGGAGCGGCTGCGGGTCCGGCTCACCCAGGCGGATCCCGGCACGGCGAAGATCCTCTTCACGCCCGCGTGAGCGCGGCCGGGGCCGCGGCGGCCCCGGCCTCGGGGTGACACGGCGCACCGGTCACCCGTCCGCTTCTGACGAGCCCGCGCCCTCCTGCGCCACGGTCGAGGGAAGAAACCCGATCTCGCGGACGGCTGGTCCCACGATGTCCCAGGCTGGCGAGCGATCGAGGAAAGGGCGTGGCATGACCGCCAGGGCACATGAGCCGCTCGCGCAGGCAGAAGTTCTTCTGGAGGGCTTCCTGGCCCTGGATACGCCGGAGGGCTTCCGGGCCGAGCTGATCGAGGGCGACATCGTGGTGACGCCGCCGCCGGACGGGGATCACGAGGACTGCATCGGGCTGGTCCTGGACCAGGTGATCAGGCACGCCCGGACCGACATGGACTTCTCCGGGAACAAGGGGCTGAAGCTGAGCAGCGGCGGACGCTGCCCCAAGAACCACGTCATTCCGGACGGCACCTTCGCCCCCACCGAACTGCGTCTGTACCGGGGCGCGGATCCGTGGATGCCCTGCGCAGGGGTGGCCCTCGTCGTCGAGGTCACCTCGTCCAAGCTCCGGGTCGACCGCGCGGACAAGCGTCACTGCTACGCCCGCGGCCCCATCCCCCTCTACCTCTTGGTAGACCGCGAGGAGTCCTCGGTGACGCTGTTCAGCGACCCCGAGGGCGACGACTACCGACAGCGCTGCACGGTTCCGTTCGGCAAGAAGCTCTCCCTTCCCGAGCCGTTCGGCTTCGAGCTGGGCACCGCGGACTTCGTCTGAGTCACCCCGCCCCGCCGGGTAGCATGGTCGACACGGCAGACGAGCCGGGCGGACGGCCGCGTGGGGATCCTCGGATCTCCCCGAGGAACGTCCGGGCTCCACAGGGCAGGGTGATGGCTAACGGCCACCCGGGGTGACCCGCGGGACAGTGCCACAGAAAACAGACCGCCGGGGACTTCGGTCCTCGGTAAGGGTGAAACGGTGGTGTAAGAGACCACCAGCGCCTGAGGTGACTCAGGCGGCTAGGTAAACCCCACCCGGAGCAAGGTCAAGAGGGGCCGCCGCAAGGCGACCCTGCGCGAATGTTCGAGGGCGGCCCGCCCGAGTTCGCGGGTAGACCGCACGAGGCCGGCAGCAATGCCGGTCCTAGATGGATGGCCGTCTCCCCGGCCGCCGCGAGGCGACCGGGTGACAGAACCCGGCGTACAGCCCGACTCGTCTGCCGCTATCCGCGGCTTTGCCCCAGGCAAACCCGGCCATGGGGGAGGCCCTCACCAAGGACCCGGCGGCCTATCCGTTCACGGTCGCGGACCCCTACCTGGGGTCTGAGGGTGTGTGGACGCTGTCCGTGGGTGTCCTGCTCTCAGCTCGCGTGTGCACTGGCGAGCACCAACCTCACCTGCCGATACTTCCAGAGCCTTGCGATGGAGGGTCTGCTTCCGCGCGTCCTGAGCCGCAGGAACCGGCATCACTCTCCCAGCGCCGCCTTGTGGGTGCTGGGCGCCGTCCAGCTGATCGTCATCCTCGGATGTGCCTTCGTGGGGGTGGATCCGTACCTCGAGGTCTCTCCGATCGGCTTCGGGCTCGCCGCCTTGGGCGCCACCAGCCTCCAGTGCTTGTGCTCCATCGCCGTCGTGCGGTACTTCCTTCGGCTCCCGAAGAGTGAGCGTTCCTTCTGGTCGACGTTTGTCGCCCCCGTGCTTGCCGCGGTCCTGCTTGCCGCGGCATTCGTGGTCGAGATCCATGCGTTCACCTACATCACGGGCTCCGACGAGCCCTATATGAGCTACGTGCCCTGGATCGTGCCGGCGGTTGCTGTCTTCGGCCTGTACTTCGGCTACTGGCTGCGCCGCAACCGTCCGGACCACTATGCGATTCTGTCCGGCGGTGACACCACGGAGGAGGCAGCGGAGATCCACCAGCGGCTGGTAGCGATGCGTGGACGCTCCAGCGTCTCGCCGGGTGTCCACGAGGCGACAACGGTATCTGATCCCGCCAAGACGAGTGGCGTCGAGCACGACGCGGTGCGTCTGGGTTCCGAGGACGCGAGCTGAGTTCCGTAACTGCTGGTCGCAGATGAGGTGATCAGGCTGTGGCTCGACGCGGGCGCTCGGATCAGAGTGTGATCCGGACGCTCGCAGCAACCGACAGGCGAGAGGCGACGACTGGGCGGATCGATCCGATCACAGCCACCAGGCGGTCAGCCGTCGGCCAGGGCCATGAGGAACCGGGTCTCGGCGTCGTCCCGCCCCGCGCACATTCGGGGAACCGCGGTGAGGGCGGTCAGGGCCCGGCACCAATCCAGTAGGCGATGAGCGGACAGGTCGGGAACCAGCGCCGCCAGCTCCTCGATCCTCTGCTCCAGCACGGCCGGATCCGTAACTCCTTCAAGCACCCAGTCCACAGCGTCGAAGTCCGGGTCGCCCCACGCTGGCCTCGGGTCGATCGCCACCAAACGGGCGCCCGGACCGGACAGCACGTTGGCCGGATGGAGATCACCATGCACGAGTCCCACAGGCCCACTGGCGGCGAGTTCCAGGGCCGCCGCCCGTGCCTGACCGAGCACCGACGGGGCAACCAGGCCGTTCGCGCGGGCCGCCGCCAGCCTGCGTCCAGTCAGGTCGAAGAGAAAGTCGATCCGGTGGGAGAGAGGCCGCAGTACCGAGTGTTCCCCTGGGGCGGCAGATGAGCCCCGCAGATCTCGCAGCAGGGCCGCGACCTCGGACACGTTCCAAACGAGCTGCCGCACCGGCACTCCGGGTTCCACGCTCTCCAGCAGCAGGGCCCCGGCCGCCAGGTCCTCTGCCAGCAGCGTGACCACCGACGGCGTGCCTGCCCAGGTCCGAAGGGCTTCGGCCTCCTCGCGGGCGATCAAGGGCTCCGGCGTGAGCTTCAGCCATACCGTGGCACCGGTGCCACGCCGCACGCAGCGGAACACCCGCGAGGTGCCTCCGCCACCCGCCGCAACGGGATCCAGATTCCATCGGGAAACGAGTTCATGGACGAGAGCCGGCAACTCGTCGCACCAGCCGAGCACATCAGCCCCGAACCGGACGACGAGCCGGTCCCGGACCTCTGGTGCGACGCAGGCCAACTCTCTCAACACGTCCCCCGCAGGTGGTCGATGCAGTTCTGCGCATCCTAGGAGCACGGTCCGTACAACGACTGTGTTCGTTCATGGAGCTCGGTCGTCGTCGCCACATCCGAACGCCGGATCGAGGCCGGCGGCGTGGGGCAGTCCGCCCCCGCCCCCGCCCCCGGCCAGGACTGGAGGGAAAACTTCGGTCCCATGGGTCCGGAGCGGATACGGGGGCGGTCCCTTTCGGGCATCAAACCCTCTGCCACGGCAGGCAAGTTGATTCGCTGATGGACCGTGGAGTTCGATGCCGGGACCGGCATCGCCTTTTCCCGGTTTCCGGTACCACTCGCCCCGGGAAAAGGTCACCCTTGATGACCCGGACATCTTCGAGGGAGTGCCATGTCTGTGAACGAAGCCGACGGGACAGGTCTGACGGACCGCCCCGACCTCAGCCACTACCCCACGACCGCAGGACGCGCCTCGGCCCCCGGGCCCGACGACCTCACCGTGTCCTTCTTCGGTACCTCCAGCATGCTGATCAGGGCCGGGAGCACGGCGCTGATGGTCGACGGGTTCTTCTCCCGGCCCTCCTGGGCGCAGTTGGGCGACCCCATCGCCCCCGACCCGGCCGTGATCGATGCCTGTCTGGAACGGGCCGGAGTGCACGCCCTCGATGCCGTCGTCTGTGTCCACTCGCACTACGACCATGCCCTCGACGCGCCGCTCATCAGCGCCAAGTACCGTGCTCCGCTGATCGGTTCGGGATCGACAGCGAACATTGGGCGCGGCTACGGCCTGCCCGAAGACCTGCTGCGCACCGTCAGGGACGGCGAGTCGCTCGCCTTCGACGACTTCGAAGTCACCCTGATCGAGAGTGTGCACTGCCCCGGAGACCTCGCCCCGGGACGGGTCGAGCAGCCGGTGGTCCCGCCCGCCCCGTTCTCGGCCTGGCAGACCGGCGAGTGCTGGTCGCTGCTGGTGCGTCACGCATCGGGAACCACACTGGTCCAGGCGAGCGCGAACTTCGTACCTGGCAAGCTCTCCGCGCACTCCGCCGACGCCGTCTACCTGGGCGTCGGCATGCTGGGGCAGCAGCCTTCGGAGTTCCGTGAGGCGTACTGGAACGAAGTGGTCGGGGCCACGGGTGCCCGCGCGGTCTTTCCTGTCCACTGGGACGACTTCGCCACCCCGCTCCTCGGCGGCCCGCTGCCGGCCATGCCCACGATGCTGGACGACGTCGTCCCGGCCATGGACTTCGTCTTCAAGAAGGGCGAGGCCGACGGAGTGACGGTGCTCCTGCCGGAACCGTGGACACCGTTCGCCCCGTTCGCCTGACGGGCCGACACCGTAGGTGTGGCGTGTGACCGCCGTCGGCCGTTCGCCCGCCCCGCCCGGAGGCGGGCGAGGGCGGCCTCGCTGACGCCCGGACCGGGAGCGTGCCGAGTGCCACGGATTCCTCAGCGGGCTTCACTCGACCCCTTCGCGTCGAACGCTTGGGTGACGGCAAGGCTGTCTTCGTACACATGATGCCGGGTGACAAGCCCGTTTTCGACGGTGAGGTGCAGAGCGAACCGAGCGCGATAAGCGCGTCCGGTGGAGCGAGCGGTCTGACGGATCTCGCCGAGCACGATCGCGTCACGGCCGTCGACGAAAATGCGCTCGATCTCGGTCGCCGCGCGCTCAGGCGCATGGTGCTCGGCGAGATCGCGGAAGTGGGCGGCGGCATCGGCGCGGGTTGAACGGTGACGGATCCATGGGGTAGCGGCCCGACCGTGCTCGGCCTCCGGCCAGTCCAGCTTCCAGTCGACCTGCTCGGCATACATCTGAGCGATGCTCTCGGGATAGCCCGCACCGATCCGGTGCAACAGCTCCTCCACGACAGCACGGGTGGCCGCGGGTGCGTCTATGGGCACTCATCACTCCGATCTCATGTCCTTGTCCGGCTGACGCGGCGCGATCAGCATTCTGGCCCGCGCCGCCAGATCACTGTCACTGGCTCCCCGTATCGAAACGGGGTGCCAGGACGCAATTTTGCTCAGCGTACATGGAGGGAGATGGCCCAGTCAGGATGCGAGAAAACGTACAACACCCGTGATATTAGACCTAGTTGAGACTGACGCATGACCCTCGGGGGAGTCGGGGGAGTCGGGGGAGTCGGGGGCGGGGTCGGACCGGTGTACTGAGCCGTGCTCTCCATCATGGCCGTCGCCTTCCCGGGGCCGAAGCCCCTGATCTCGGATGCCCCTCACAGTGGATCAGGCCCAGTCGTGGGCAACTCCCCCCTGACACCCGTGTGACGGCCGGTCGAGGGCTGCGCCGGGCGCGTTCGTGAGGCACGATCTTGTCCAGTCACTCCTCGGGAAGGGTTCTCCATGTCCGATCGTGCCCATGGCAACAGTGGGTCGCTGCTCGCGGTGAGCGACCTTCACGTCGGAATCGCGGACAACCGTCCCCTCGTCGAGTCCCTGCGGCCGGACTCGGACGAGGACTGGCTCATCGTCGCCGGAGACGTCGCGGAGAAGGTCGAGGAGGTGGAGCGGGCGCTACGGCTGCTCGTGAGCCGCTTCTCCCGGGTGATCTGGACCCCGGGGAACCACGAACTGTGGACGACCACCCACGACCCGGTCCAACTGCGGGGCCGCGAACGGTATGAGCATCTGGTCGAGGTGTGCCGCGGACTCGGGGTGGCCACTCCGCAGGACCCGTACCCGGTGTGGTCCGGCCCCCAGGGGCCGGTGGCCGTCGCGCCCGTGTTCCTGCTGTACGACTACAGCTTCCGGGCACCGGGCACGACGACCAAGGAGGAGTCCCTCGCCTACGCGCACGAGACGGGAGTGGTGTGCACCGACGAGTATCTGCTGCACCCCGACCCGTACCCCAGCCGAGACGCCTGGTGCCGGGAGCGGGTGGCGGAGACCGAACGGCGTCTGGCCGCCCACGACCCGGAGATCCCGCTGGTCATCGCCAGTCACTGGCCCCTGGTCCGCGAACCGATGGACATCCTGACCTACCCCGAGTTCGCCCAGTGGTGCGGCACCGAACTCACCGCCGACTGGCACCGGCGCTTCAACGTGGCCGCCATGGTCTACGGCCATCTGCACATCCCCCGCACGACCTGGTACGACGGGGTGCGCTTCGAAGAGGTGTCGATCGGCTATCCCAGGGAGTGGCGCAAGCGGGGCCACCCCAAGGGGCTGCTGCGGCGGATCCTTCCGTACGACGACAGCGGCGTCACCGCGCCGGGGGCGGCCGGCGACGGGCTGGCACGGTGATCACATCAGGCGTCCGGACCCGTTCGGCCGCACACCTGCCGCTCTCAGCAGGATCTGCTCGCGCTCGGGCGTGATGCCCTGGGCCTCCCGGCCCGTGCGACTCTCGCCGAACGCCTCGTCGAGCCCGCCGGGGCCGAACAGCCAGGTGGCGGTGGAGTGGATGGATTCCTCGATGGGGCGGCAGTGCAGGCCCGCGGCTATGGCCTTGGCTGAACTGGGCTTCCAGACCGCTGCCGTCTCCCCTTCCCGCGGGGCCCACAACGGAAGCTCGGTCCAGACCTTGACCTCGTGCTCGGTCAGGATCTGATCGTCCACCCACTCCAGTTCTGCCTCGCCGTCGGTCTCTGCGACGCAGGCGCCCAGGAACCTCCCCCAGGTCGCGTTCGCGGGCGTACCGCTGACCAGGTACATCCCGGCGTCCTCGGCCTCGATCCGGTCCAGGCCAAAGATCGCGACATCACGGACATCGATCAGCTGCATCTCTCGGTCGGGCGCGCCTGGAGCGACCATCCGGCCGCCCTGGGCGGCGCGGCGCAGCCACCAGGTGAGACGTCGTGTGAGGTCATGCGGTCCGACGATGAGGCCGGGTTCAAGGATCAGTGTGCGCCCGGGGAAACCCTGCTCCACCGCCATCTCGCAGCCGGCCTTCAGCACCCCGTAGTCGCCGTCCTCCGGACCCGCGTCCTTGCTGCCGCGGTGACGGGGCGAGCTCTCGTCAACGGGCTCCGCAGGCCAGCCGGGACGGGCGTTGATCGAGGAGATGAACAGATACGTCGACGCGGACTCGGCCAGGGCTTCGACCGAGGCCCCGACGACGCGGGGAACGTAGCCGCACACATCCACAATCGCGTCCCAGGGGCCGGCCTCGGCAAGCCGCGCCAGATCCTGAGGGCGCTCCCGGTCGCCGCGCACAACTTCCACGCCGTTCAGGTCGGCGCAGGTCCTGCCTCGGTTGAACGTGGTCACCTCCCAGCCGCGTCGCAACGCCTCCTGGGCGAAAGCCCGTCCGAGGAACACTGATCCGCCGATCACCAGAAGTCTCATGCCGTCGAGTCTGCGTTCAGAACCTGGTGATCACACAGGAATACGCCGCAAGCAGACGCGTTACTCCGTGGGTGAACCGCCCTTGTTCCGGGCCGGGAGAAACGCACCTCGCACCCCCAGTTGCTCCTCAGAGGATCGGCGGGCGACCCAACCGGGTCATACGCCACACCGTCCGCCACTTCATCGGCCCGCGTGGGCCGCACGGTGTCCGCGCACCCTCGGCGAAACCGCCCCACCACGCCTTCACGCCTGTCAGAGACCGCATCCGCACCATGGTGAGAAGGATCCACACACCGAGATAGACGGGAATCAAAGGGATCGGCAGTCGGCGACGGGCCAGCCAGACCCGGTTCCGGGCGGTGAACCGGTAGTAGACCGCATGCCGGGCAGGGGACGTCTTCGGATGCTGGAGGACGAGCTCGGGTTCGTAAAGGATCTTCCAACCCGCATCAAGCGCACGCCATGCCAGATCGGACTCCTCATGCCCGAAGAAGAACTCCGCCGGCCACAAGTCGATCTGTCGCAGCATGGGCATCGAGAAGGCGTGTCCTCCTCCGAGGAAGGCGGTCACCAGGCCGCGGCGCATCGGATCGTCCGCGCGTAGCCGGGGCACCCAGCGTCGTTCCGTATGGCCGTGTTCGTCGGCGACCCGGAAGCCGATGATCCCCAGCTCGGGGTCCTTTGCGAAGAGTTGCCGCACCGTGCGGAACACGTCGTCGACGATGAGCAGGCCGTCGTCGTCCAGTTCGATGACAACGTCGACCTCGCCCGAGTCACGCAGCATCTTCAAGCCGACGTTGCGGCCGCCGGGACAGCCCAGATTCTCATCGAGCGGCATCTTCGTGGCGCTCGTCGCGACCTCGGTGAGGGGCGTCGCATTGCCCACCAGAACCACTCGCGTCGCAGGGACATCCTGCTTCTCCACCGAAGCGAGCAGAGCCTCCAGCTCCCGTGGGCGAGTGCCCATGGTGACGATGACAACTCCGATGCGCGGCATCGACATGGCGGAAAACTCCCGTGGTCGGCAGAGCACCGATGCTAGTGCCGTGGCACCAGCGCTGTTGCGAAAGTAGATCTAGGGCAGTGACCACATGCCGTGGGGCGTGGTGATCTGACACGCGACCAGTGGGCTCGGCTGGAACCGTTGCTGCTGCAGGGCGTCAAGCCAGGTCGTCCGCGGGTGTGGAATCGGCGGCAGTTGATGGGCGGCATACGGTGGCGAACCCGGACCGGTGCCTCGTGGCGGGATGTGCCCGAGCGGTATGGCCCGTGGGACCGGGTATACGACCTGTTCCGACGCCGGCAGCGGGACAGCCCCCGGGCCGGAATCGTCACCCAGCTCCAGGCTGAAGCGGACGCCAGCTGGCTGATCACCTGGGACGTAAGCGTTGACTCCACCGTCTGCCGGGCCCGCCAGCACGCCACCGGGGCGGCGAAAAGGGGAACCTGCAGAAAGGAGCCGCCCGGCGGAGAGACCGTCGAGTCGGCTGACCATGCACTCGGACGCTCCAGCGGCGAACTGACCACCAAGATCCACCCGCGGTGGAGCAGGGACAAAAGCCTCTCTCGGCCGTTATCACCGCTGGGCAGCGCGGTGACTCGCCGCAGTTTGAGCCTGTCCTGGAAGCGTCAATGAGTGGCTGTGACCGGGATTTCGCGGAGCAAAGCTGACCTGCGCCCAGGTGGAGCCGAAACATCCGAATGCGAGATCACCCGGCAGGCCGGGCGATAGAGTCCGCCCGTGCGTTGATCTTCCGTGCGGCGGCCAAGCACCGCTGCAGACGGTGCGGGCGCCTCAGGTGAGCCGGGGTGCCCGCCTGGCATACCCGTCACCACATCACCGGAGATCACGCAATGACTGCTCAGGAACACCTCGCCTACGATGCGTTCGTCGAACTCGCCGCCGCTGATCCGGCTGTCCTCGGCCTTGTTCTCAAAGGTTCCCAGGCCCACGAAGGCATGGCCACCGAGCACTCCGACCACGACCTGTACGTCGTCCTCGTCGACGGGGCGACAACGGAACTCACCCGGTTCACGGGGCACCGCACCCCAGAACTCGACCTCGTCATCCTCTCTCTCGACGAGTTCCGCGCCGCCGGAATGCCCGGCTTCGAGCGGTACGCTCTCGCCCGAGCCCGGATCGTGCTCGACCGGCTCGACGGAGTCATCGCCCAGATCCAGGCCGACAAGGCACGGCTCGCTGCCGACGAAGCCTTCCACGAGGCAGACGCATGGCTCGACGCCTACGCCAACTCCCTCTACCGCTCGGTCAAGAACGACCGCGATGGACATGCCCTCGCGGCCCGACTTGACGCCGCCGACAGCACCAGGTTCCTGCTGGAGTTGCTCTTCGCTCTGGACCGACGCCCCCGCCCTTACAACAAGTACCTGGAATGGGAACTTGCCCGATTCCCACTGCCTGGCTGGGATACCGAGCTGCTGCTCGGCGCTGCGAACCACATCTCAGTAACGGGCGACGTATCCACACAACGTCGCCTCTTCGCCCAGGTCGAAGCAGCGGCCCGGCGGGCCGGGCACGATGCGGTGCTGGATGCATGGGGTGAGGACTTGCACCTCATGCGACCTCGGTAGGGACGCCCCGGGAGCCCAGGCGCCATCACTCTTGCTGCCCGGAGCTTTCACAGCAGGCCTAGTGCCGCGCGGCGTGGCCAGCTCCGGGCGCAGGCATGTGTGTGGCGTGCCCCTGCTCGTCAGTCGGCTGCGCCGGACTGGCTGGGTACCGAATCGAGGGTGCCGAGGAGGCGCTCGCCCCGGTCCTCGGCCATGTCGAGGGTGGCCAGCACCGCCGGGGTGGAGATGCTCGGCAGTACGTAGTGCAACAGGACCGATGTCCGTCGGCCCAAGTCCTTGCGCTTGCACAGGACTTGGGACATCGTCTGGATGCCGGAGAAGGATCCCGCCAGCATCTCCGCGGTCTCGCGAGGGTGGACGTGCGGGAGGAGTTCGCCCTGGTCCTTCGCGGCGTGCAGCAACTGTTCGAGCCGGTCGATCCAGGCGCGGAACGGTGCCCCGCGGTCGATCCCCTCCACGCCCTGGTCCATGGCCAGCCCGACACTGGCGCGCACCAGTGGTTCATGGCGGAGCCGGTGGGCGAGCAACATGCCCTGGTCGACGAGTTCCTGAAGCTTCGTCAGCTGCGGTGGAAGCGGGACAGTGTCCAGCTGTACGTCCATCACCCCGAGTGCCAGGTCTTCCTTCGAGGTGAAGTGGAAGTACAGAGCTCCCTTGGTCACCCCGGCCCTCGTGAGGATCTCACTGATGGTTGCGCTGCTGTAGCCGCGTTCGTCGAATACAGCGGCGGCGGCCACCAGGATGGACCGCCGAGTGTGGATCGCGCGCGCCTGCTGTGCCATCAGCTACGAGTCTCTCTCGGTCGTGGCGTGGTCAGTGCCACCGGAATATGGCTGGATAGGAAACCGGACTGTCAGTATCTTACTGCGAGGACGGGTCCGCCCTCCCGGCATGGATCCTCGGGGAGGAAGAACGCATGGTTCAGTTCACCTCGCACTGCGCTTCATCGCTCGTCGAGGACGCCGGCCTCACCGTACGCACCGGGACCTCCGAGGCGGAGGGCGCGGCGCCGCGAGGCGGACACGGGAAGTCGGGATTTCCGCGACATCTCGTCCATCGGACCGATCCGGAGGACGTCTTTCCCACCGGCTGGATGGCGCAGACCGACACCCAGTTCTCGGTGTCGGCCCGTTGGCCGCGGGCGCACCGCTTCTTCACCCCCGTGTCGGGCCGTCACCAGGATCCGTTGCTGATCGCGGAGACCATGCGGCAGACCACCATGCTCCTGGCGCACGGGGCGTTCGGCGTCCCGGTCGGGGACCACTTCGTGATGTGGGAACTGGCGTATGTCTCCGAACCCGACCGGCTGCTCCTGGGTCAGGAACCCTGGGACATCACGGTGGACGTGGCCTGCTCCCGGATCCGGCGGCGCGGCGGGAGCATCGGCTCCCTGCATGTCGAGCTGCTCCTGCACCGCCTCGGCACCGTCCTCGCTCGCGGCGGCGGGCGCATCAGCTGCACCTCGGCCAAGGCGTACCACCGGCTGCGGGGCGACCGGCAGGGCGTGATCGGTGCTCCGATACCCCTCCTGCCCGCCGTCGCGCCGGCCGAGGTGGGCAGAACCGATGAAGGCGATGTCGTGCTGGCGCCGGGACCGCGGCGGGGCGTATGGCAGCTGCGGCTCGACACCGGGCATCCGACCCTGTTCGCCCGGCCCAACGACCATGTGCCGGGCATTCTGCTGCTGGAGGCGGCCCGGCAGGCGGCTGTTGCCGTCACCCCGGGCCACGCCTTCCTCCCGGCGTCGGTGCGGACCGACTTCCTCCGGTACGTGGAACTCGACCGCCCCTGCTGGATCGAGGCCCGGTCCGTCCCCTCCGGTGACCGGGCGGTGGTCAGGGTGCAGGTATCGGCGACCCAGGACCGCACGCAGGTCTTCACCTGCACGCTGGACTCCCCGGCCAACGGGCTTGACGTGGTGGGGAATCGGGAGAGCCGGACCGACGACCGGGACCAGGAACGGTCATGACACCGCGCGTACTCATCACCGGCGCGACCGGGTTCGTGGGCAGCCATGTGGTGGCCGCGGCCCGGACCGTCCCCGGCCTCCGGCTGCGTCTGATGACCCACCGGGCGGTCCTCGGTGCACCGGCGGCGGAAGATGCCGGGAGCGGCATCGAGACGGTGTACGGGGATCTCGCCGACCCCACGACGCTGCGCGGCTGTTGCGAGGGCGTGGATGCGGTGATCCACTGCGGATCCCGGATCGGGGGAGACGAACCGACCGCGCGGTCCGTGAACGTTCATGGAACCCGTGCGCTGGTCGACGAGGCGGACCGTTGCGGGGTCACCCGGATTGTTCACCTGAGCACCGCGTCCGTCTACGGCCGGGGCCCGTTCACCCGGCTGCGGCCCGGTGAGGCCGAGCCTCGGCCGGCCTCGGCCACCAGCCGGACCCGTGCCGCCGCCGAACAGCATGTCCTGGCCGCCGGCGGTGTCGTCGTCCGCCCGCACCTCGTGTACGGGGCCGGGGACCGCTGGGTCGTTCCCGGACTGGTCGGGCTGCTCCGTCTGCTCCCGGGCCAACTGACCGGATGCGACACCCGGCACTCGATGATTGACGTGGGAACGCTGGGCCGGGCGCTGCTCGGTGCGGCGCTCTCCCCGAAGGACCTCGCCGGGGTCTATCACGTCAACCATCCCGAACCGGTGAGCTGTTCACAGCTGCTGGCCACGGTCGTCGACGTACTGCGGCTGCCCCGGGCGGCCCCCGGCGTCGATGTGGACACGGCCCGCGAACGGCTCGCCGACGTCCCGTACGCGCTGCACCACCTCGGCATGCTCGCCGTGGACCACTGGTTCACCGATGACCGGGTCGGTGAGGACTTCGGCTGGGAGCCCGGCGAGGCGTTCCCGGTCGCGTTCGCCCGGCACGCGGCGTGGTACCGCCGGCACCTCGCCGGATGACCTGCCGCGGCACTGGTCAGCCCTCGATGCGGGTACCGGTACCGCTCACCCGCACCCGCACGTCGTCCGACCGCAGTTCCACCGTGAGCGTGCCGGGACGCCCCAGGTCCTCGCCCTGGTGGAGGGTGAGGGTCGCGGTGTCCGGGACGAGTCCCAGGGCGCGTGCATAGGCCCCGAAGGCGGCCGCAGCCGCGCCGGTGGCGGGGTCCTCGACCACACCGCCGACCGGGAACGGGTCGCGGACATGGAAGACGGTCGACGACGACCGCCACACCAGCTGCAGCGTGGTCAGGTCCAGCCGGTGCATGAGTGCCTCGAGGCGCGCGAAGTCGTAGTCGAGGTCCGCGAGTCGCTCGCGGGTCGCGGCGGCCACCACCAGATGGCGGGCGCCCGCGTAGGCGATCCGGGGCGGCAGGGCCGGGTCGAGATCACCGGCCGGCCAGTCCAGGGCGGCCAGCGCCTCGGCCAGGTCGTCCGGGGCGATGTCCATGACCTCCGGGGCCACACTGGTGAGCGTGGCGCGGAGTTCGCCGCCTTCCCGGGCGACCGTGACCGGGACGGGGCCGGCGGACGTGCGGAACACCAGATCGCCGGGGCCGTCGCGCTCCGCGAGGGCGAGGGCCGCCGCCACGGTGGCGTGGCCGCAGAACGGAACCTCGGCCTTCGGGCTGAAGTAGCGGATGGTGTACTCCCGGACGGCGGGCGGACCGTCGTGGCCCGGCTCGTTCCGCCCGGTCAGAAAGGCCGATTCGCTGTAACCCAGCTCCGCCGCGACGGCGAGCATCGCCGCGGCATCGAGACCGGAGGCGTCAAGGACGACACCGGCCGGATTGCCACCCGCCGGGTCGGCGGAGAAGGCGGTGTAACGCAGGATCTCGGTGCCTGAATTCTGGCTCATGCCGCAGGTCAACCTCGCCGCGCGCCGCGGCATTCCCGGTGCTTCGGCCTCCAGGCCTCGGCGGTGCGTGGCTCCGGTACCGCGGTCCGGACACGGCCCGTTGGGGGGGCGCACGGGAGCAAAGGAGCGCGTACGAGGGTCTGTTCGGCCGATCTCGGGGAAGGCCGTCACCTGTGATCGCGGCTTCCCTCACCTATGCGCGCTTTGCCCCGAGGATCCGATCCCGCCGCATTACTCACCCGCGCGACGCCGGAGCGACGCGAACACGACAACCGTTCGACGTGCTGGACCGGTGCACTGCGCATACATCACCAGTCAGGGAGGGACAGATGACGCACTCATCGCACCAGCAGGAGATGCGCGACGCCGCCAGGCACCTGGGACGCCGCCGCTTCCTCACCGTCACCGGTGCCGCCGCCGCACTCGCCTTCTCGGTCAACCTGCCGACCGCGGGTGCCGCGAGCGCCGCGGAGCTCGACGGCCGGAAGATCGGCGAGGACCCCTTCACCCTCGGTGTCGCCTCGGGCGACCCGCTGCCCGACTCGGTCCTGCTGTGGACGAGACTCGCACCGCGCCCCTACGAGAGCGGCAGCGGACTTCCCCGGGCCAGGTTCCAGGTGCGCTGGGAGATCGCCCGCGACGAGCGGTTCTCCCGGGTCGTGCGGCGCGGATCCACCACCGCCCACCCGGAGTTCGACCACAGCGTCCACGTCGAGGTCAAGGGCCTCGAACCGGACCGCGTCCACTACTACCGCTTCCGCGTCGGGACCTGGACCAGCCCCGTCGGCCGGACCCGCACCGCACCCGCCCGCGGCGCCCGCAACAGCACACTGAGCCTGGCCGCCGTCTCCTGCCAGGCCTACCACGACGGCTACTTCACCGCCTACCAGCACCTCGCCCAGGAGGACGTCCACGCCGTCTTCCACCTCGGCGACTACCTCTACGAGTACGCCGTCAACGCGGCCGGCGGGGCCCGCCGGTACACCGACCGGACGCTCCCCGCCCACTTCAACACCGAGACGATCACGCTGGAGGACTACCGGCTGCGGTACGGCCTCTACAAGTCCGACCCCGATCTGCGCGCCGCCCACGCAGCGCACCCCTTCGTTGTCACCTGGGACGACCACGAGACCGAGAACAACTACGCCGGAAGCATCCCCGAGAACGACGTACCGCCGGAGGAGTTCCTGCTGCGCCGCGCCTCCGCCTACCGCGCGTACTGGGAGAACCAGCCGCTGCGCACCCCGCAGCGGCCCACCGGCCCGGACATGAGGCTCTATCGGCGCCTGCACTTCGGCAGCCTCGCCCAGTTCGACATCCTCGACACCCGCCAGTACCGCAGCGACCAGGCCTACGGCGACGGCTGGCAGAAGCCCGGACCGGAGTCCGAGGACCCCTCGCGCACGCTGACCGGCGCCACCCAGGAGCGCTGGCTGCTGAACGGATGGCGCACCTCACGGGCCCTGTGGAACGTCGTACCGCAGCAGGTCACCTTCGCCCAGCGGCGCGATGTGCCGGGCGACTCCTTCAAACTCTCCATGGACTCCTGGGACGGCTACCCCGCCTCCCGCGACCGGGTCCTGAAGGGCGCCGAGGCGGCCGGGATCGACAACCTGATGGTGCTGACCGGCGATGTCCACGTCGGCTACGCCTTCGACCTGAAGAAGGACTTCGACGACCCGTCGTCCCGCACCCTGGGCACGGAGATCGTCGCCACGTCCATCGCCAGCGGCAAGGACGGCTCGGACCGGCCGGGCAGCTGGAACAACCAGACGCAGGCCAACCCGCACATGAAGTTCTTCAACGGCCGCCGCGGCTACGCCCTCGTCACACTGGGCCGGCAGCAGGCGCGCGCCGACTACCGCACCGTGTCCGCCGTGACCACGCCCGGGGCGCCCGTCGCGACGGCCGGATCGTTCGTCACCGAGGTGGGGAACCAGGGCCTCACACCCGCGTGAGCCCCTGACGGCCGGGGCCGTCGGCCGGGTAGCGGACGCCGATGCGTTCACGCACCGCGTCGAGCGTCCGCATCACGGCCAGGGAACCGTCCAGCGGCACCAGGGGCGACTCCGTCTCGCCCGCGCGCAGCGCCCGCGCCACCTCGGCCTGCTCGAACTGCATGCCCCGCAGACCCCCGTCGATCGCCTGCGCGGTGAACTCCTGCGGATCGTGTCCCGCCCGGTGCAGCACGAACCGCTCCGGGTCGAAGAAGCCGTGCGGGAGATCGATCCGCCCCTTGGTGCCCGTGATCGAGGCGGTGCGCGGGGTGTCCGCGACGATCGAACAGCTCAGCAGCGCCGAGGCCCCCGCATCGGACCAGCCCAGCAGCATCGTGGTGTTCAGGTCGACGCCCTCGGGCGAGAGCAGCGCGTCGGCCTGCACCCGGTCCGGCTCGCCCAGCAGCAGATGGGCGAACGCCACCGGGTAGACCCCGAGATCCAGCAGCGCGCCGCCGCCCAACGCGGGGTCACGCAGCCGGTGTTCCGGACCGAACGGGCCCGTGATCCCGAAGTCGGCCTGCACGGTGCGGACTTCACCGATGGCGCCGTCCCGCACCAGTTCCGTCATGCGGCGGACGACCGGGTTGCAGTACGTCCACATCGCTTCCATCAGGAAGAGGCCGCGGTCCCGGGCGAGCTTCACCAGCTCGTCCGCCTCCCGCGCGTTGAGCGTGAACGCCTTCTCGCACAGCACATGCTTGCCGGCCTCCAGGCAGAGCGCGGCGGCTTCCCGGTGTGCCGAGTGCGGCGTGGCGACGTACACCACATCGACCTCGTCGTCGGCGACGAGATCGGCCCAGCTGCCGTACGCCCGGGGTATCCCGAACCGCTGCGCGAACGCCGCGGCCGAGGCCTCGGTACGGGACGCGACGGCCACCACCTCCGCGCCCGGCAGCGACCGCAGGTCCTCGGTGAACGTCGCCGCGATACCGCCGGTGGCCAGTACGCCCCACCGCACGGTTCCGTCCATGCCTGTCATGCCTGCTCCCCACCAAGGTTCCGACCAGCCCGCCGAGCTGAGAGCATAGATGCACATTCAACGACACGGAGAGGGAGCATGCCGGAGAGCGACGCGAGCGGGGCCCAGCAGGGCAGCAGCCCCATACCGAGCACCGGGGCCGGGGCCCCGGAGTCACCGGCCACCGACACACCCACCGGACCCCGGGACGCCACCGCCGCGGCCCGGCGCACCGGCCTCTTCGTCACCCTGGTCCTCGCCGGCCTCACGGCACTGCCGCCGCTCTCGATGGACATGTACCTTCCGGCGCTGCCCGCGGTCACCGACTCCCTGCACGCCTCCGCCTCGACCGTCCAGCTCACCCTCACCGCCTGCCTCATCGGCATGGCGCTCGGACAGGTCGTGGTCGGACCGATGAGCGACCGGTGGGGGAGGCGCCGGCCCCTGCTCCTCGGCATGGTCGTCTACGTGGTCGCCACCGCGATCTGCGCCTTCGCCCCCACCCCGGAGCTCCTCATCGGCTTCCGCCTCCTGCAGGGACTGGCCGGTGCGGCGGGGATCGTCATCTCCCGGGCCGTGGTGCGCGACCTCTACGACGGCGTGGAGATGGCCCGGTTCTTCTCCACCCTGATGCTGATCTCCGGCGTCGCACCGGTCGTCGCGCCGCTGATCGGCGGACAGGTGCTGCGCTTCACCGACTGGCGGGGGGTCTTCGTCGTCCTCACCGTCGTCGGGGTGCTGCTCACCCTCGTCGTCTGGAAGGGGCTGCACGAGACCCTGCCGCCGCAGGACCGGCACACCGGCGGCATCGGTGACGCGGTACGCACCATGCGCGGGCTCCTCGCCGACCGGGTCTTCGCCGGCTACATGATCGCGGGCAGCCTCGCGTTCGCCGCGCTCTTCGCCTACATCAGCGCATCACCGTTCGTGGTGCAGGATTTGTACGGGGCCTCGCCGCAGACGTTCAGTCTGCTCTTCGGCCTCAACTCGATCGGCCTGACCGTCGTGGGCCAGATCAACGGCAAGCTGCTGGTCGGCCGGATCAGCCTGGACAAGGCACTCGGCTTCGGGCTCTCGGTCATCGTGCTGGCCGCGGTGGCGCTGCTGCTGATGACGGCCGGCGTCTTCGGGGACGTGGGCCTGGTTCCGGTCGCCACCGGCCTCTTCGTGCTGATGTCGGCGATGGGCCTCGCGATGCCGAACACCAACGCCCAGGCCCTGATGCGTACGAAGCACTCCGCCGGGTCCGCCTCCGCACTGCTCGGCACGTCGCAGTTCCTGGTCGGTGCCGTCGCCTCGCCGCTCGTCGGGATCGCGGGCGAGGGAACGGCCGTACCGATGGCAGTCGTCCAACTGGTGTGCGCGATCGGCGCGATGGCCTGCTTCCTGGGGATGTGCCGGCCCTGGCAACAGGCGTCCTGACGGGCCGGCCCGGGACCGTGCCTCAGTTCGCGCCCGGGTAGCCGATCAGATGCGGCCGGTCCTTCTCGTCCGTCCAGCGGAACAGGCCGACCCCCTCCGACGTCACCGCGCCCGGGACCAGTTGGTTGGACGGCAGCGCGCCGGTCGTGCCGCTCCTGATGGCCACCGCGACGGGCGCGCCGCCACCGGCCAGGACGTCCGCGGCGTTGCGTGCGTTGGCCGCGCCGTACGCCACACCTTCGTCGTCCACCGACACCAGCGTCAGCGGCCTCGTGCCGTCCGCCCCCTCGAAGCAGAACCCCTGTTTCGTCGACAGGTCGAAGGCGAGCGGCCCGGCCACCAGGAAATTGCCCGAGGGGGCCGCGACGAGCTGCGGGTACTGGCCCGGCTTGATCGCGGGCTTGCTGCACTCCACCGAGGCGAGCGGCTTGCCCGTCTCCAGATCGTGCACCGCCCACAGATCATGGGTCGCGGCACGCTTCGCGCCCTTCGCGAGCTGCCACTTGGCCAGGACCAGGCCCGGGAGCACCGACGTCGGCACCCCGCCGGCCCGGTCCGTGCCCGTGGGGGCGACATCGCGGCTGAACCAGCCGCCCTGCACCCAGAACTCCTTGGCCCCGCTGACCAGCAGCCCCTTCTCCGTCAGCCCGCGCACCTCGGTGAGCTGCCTGCACGTCGTGCAGCCCTTGGGGTACCTGAGCGCCGCGGCGGCGACCTTCGTCACCCGGCCGGTCACCGGGTCGACCACCGCACTGTTCGCCCGGCCGTCGCTGATGAGGAGGCCGGGGCCGGTCGCGGAGACCGTCGGCACCGAACCCCACGGCACCTCGATGCGCCGCCGGGAGCCGTCCGCCGCGTCGTAGACGTCCAGCGAGACGATGGTGTCGGCCGGTGTCAGCGCGTTCTCGCCGACCTTCCCGTACGCCCATGTCACGAAGTACTCGCGGTCGTCCGCGGTGACCGGGACCAGCTTCGGGAAGTGCTCCGGGGACGGGGGCCGCCAGGTCTCCCCGTGCCAGCCGGCCTCCCCGGTCCGGGAGTCGATGGTCCGCAGCTGGTACGTGCCGTCCGAGACCCGTACGAGGTAGGCGAGCAGGCCCGTCGCCCGGGAGAGTGCGTAGTCGGGCGAGGTGCCGATCAGCTCCCAGCCGCGCCCGGTCGCGAACGCGGAGGGGACGGTGAGCTGTGTCACCGCCGCCGCACTCGCCCTGACCTGCTTCTTCGGCCGGTCGGAGCTCTTCTCGCCGCTGCCGCACGTGGCCAGCAGGAGAAGCATGGCAAGCAGCAGAACTCCGCCGACCAGAACCAGGCGCACGATCTTCTGTCTCATGGTCCCCCTCGCTGGGCGATCCCGACCTCGCGCCGGTCAGCGTAGCAACTGACGGCGGAATCAAGGCAGTTCGTCACCAGAGCTTCAGATGCAGGTGGCAGGCCGGAAACCGGCGGCGCGTCCTTGCCTACAATTCGTCGGTGAACGCCACCCTCCCCACCGCGGAAGCCCTGCGCACGGCGCTGGCCGGACTGCTCGACGGACTGCCGCCCAAGCAGGCCGCCCAGGCCGTCGACCGGCTCATCGCCAACTACCGCGGCACCACCCCCACGGACGCCCCGGTCCTCCGGGACCGCTCCGACGTCGCCGCGTACGCCGCGTACCGGATGCCCGCGACCTTCGAAGCGGTACGGTCCGCCCTCGCCGCGCTCCGCGAGGCCGCCCCGGACTGGGTGCCCGCCACCCACACCGACATCGGCGGCGGCACCGGAGCGGCGAGCTGGGCGGTGGCCGGTGCCTGGGAGGGTCAGCGGACCACCGTCCTGGACTGGGCCGAGCCCGCACTCGCCCTCGGCCGCGAGCTGGCCGCCGCCTCCGGCATCCCCGCCCTGCGCGCCGCCGAGTGGCGCCGGGCCCGCATCGGCGCGGGCCTCGACCTCGCCCCCACGGACCTGATCACCGTCTCCTACGTCCTCAAGGAGCTGACGGCGGACGCCCGGACGCAGCTCGTCGACGCCGCGGCCGCCGCCGCGCAGGCGGTCGTGGTCGTCGAGCCGGGCACCCCCGACGGCTACGCCCGGATCATCGAGGCCCGCACCCGCCTGATCGCGGCCGGGCTGAAGGTCGCCGCGCCCTGCCCGCACGACGACACCTGCCCCATCGAGCCGGGCACGGACTGGTGCCACTTCGCGGCCCGGGTCAGCCGCTCCTCGCTGCACCGGCAGGTCAAGGGTGGTTCGCTGCCGTACGAGGACGAGAAGTTCAGCTACGTCGTGGCGACCCGCTTCGTGACCGAGCCGGTCCCGGCGCGGGTCACCCGCAAGCCGCAGATCCGCAAGGGGCAGGTGCTGCTGGACCTGTGCACCCGCGACGAGGCCCTCCGGCGCTCCACGGTCACCAAGCGGCACGGCGAGCTCTACCGGGCCGCCCGGGACGTCGCCTGGGGCGACGCGTGGCCGCCGCCCGGCACGGAGCCGTCCGGCGACTGAGGACGACCCCGGGCCGGTACCGGCCGGACCCCCGGCCGGCTACCCGCGGAGCTCCTGCGTGCAGCACTTCACGCTGCCGCCGCCCTTCAGCAGCTCACCCAGATCCATCGGCACGGGCTCGAAGCCGCGCGCCCGCAACGGATCGAAGAGCCCCGTGGCGGCCTGCGGCAGCAGCACATGGAGCCCGTCACTCACCGCGTTCAGACCGAGCGCCGCCGCGTCCGCCTCCTGGGCGATCAGCGCGTCGGGGAAGAGCCGCGCCAGCACGGACCGGCTGCCCGGCGAGAAGGCGCCCGGGTAGTACATGATCTCGTCGCCCGCGTCGTCGAGCACGGACAGGGCGGTGTCCAGGTGGTAGTAGCGCGGGTCGACCAGATCGAGCCCGATCACCGGCCGCCCGAAGAACTCCTGCGCCTCGTCGTGCGAGAGCGGACTGGACCGGAAACCCCGGCCGGCCAGGACGTACGACGCGGTGACCGCGAAGTCGCCCTCGCCCTCGTTGACGTGGGCCGGTTCGTGGATCTCGGTGAAGCCGTCGGCCCGGAACCACGCGAGATGGGCCCCGGCCTCCGCGTGCCGCTCCCGGTACGCGAACCGGGCGCCCAGCACCCGCCCGTCGATGACGGTCGCCCCGTTGGCGGCGAAGACCATGTCGGGCAGTCCGGGGCGGGGCGTGAGCAGGTCCACGGTGTGCCCGAGGGCGCGGTACCGGTCGCGCAGGTCCTCCCACTGGGTCTGGGCCAGGGGGAGGTCCACGGGCTTGCTCGGGTCCATCCAGGGGTTGATGGAGTACGTCACCCTGAAGTGCGTCGGAGCGCACATCAGGTAACGGCGAGGGGTGGCTTCACGAGGCAACGGGGTCTCCTCACGAATGAGCAGGGATCACCTGCCGGGGACGTCGCACGGGTGTGTGCGTGAGCTCATGGTCCGCTCTCCGGGGCCCCGTGCACAGTGATCCGATCGAGTGGTTCCGCACGGTGACGGGGCACGGCCCCCGGCAGTGTCCTGCGCGGCCCGGAGAGGCCTCGGGAGGCATCCCGCCGCATCCTGGAGACGTACCCGTCATTTCGTGACAAGGGCTGCGATAGTGCCCAGAGCGCTGCATGGTCACCCGTACCCCGCTTCGGCACTCGGGCCCCCCGAGGCGCAGGATGGTGGGACCATGGGCGTGGGCACTACCGAGGTAAGGGGATAGATGGGCGTCGATTTCGGCCGTTATCGCGGCTCAGAGAGCAAATTTTCCCATTGGCTTCGCCGCCGGCCCAGACCGCAGCGGAACGAGGGCGACGAAACCGCTCGGGAGGCGCTGCTGCTCGCTGTCGCCCAGGCCGGAATGCCGATCGCACCCGCCGCCCATCCCGTCGGGTACCGATGTTCCTGCGAACGCATCGGCTGTCCCACCCCCGCGCGGCACCCGATCTCCTTCGCCTGGCAGACGCAGTGCACCACCGACCGCGCCCAGATCGAACGCTGGGCCCGCAGCCAGCCGCAGGCCAACTTCATCACGGCCACCGGCATGATCCACGACGTTCTCGACGTTCCGCTGGCCGCGGGCACCCAGGCGCTGGAGCGGCTCCTCGCCGCAGGCGTCGACGTCGGCCCCGTCGCCCGGTCCGGCGAGGACCGGATGCTCTTCTTCACCGCCACCCGTGGAACGCCCGAGGACGAGGACGAATGGTGGCCGTGCGAGCTGGACTGCCACCCCGAGACCATGGACGAGCATCCCGGACTGCGCTGGCACTGCCGCGGCAGCTACGTCCTGCTGCCGCCGGCCGAACTGCCCGGGGAACTGGACGTGCAGTGGCTGCGCGGCCCGGAGAACCCGCTGCCCGACCCGCTGACACTGCTGGAGACGCTCACCGACGCGTGCGCGCAGTATGCGGACACGGCGGATCAGAGCGATCTCGACCACGACGCGGTGACGTGGCCGCTGAGCCGCTGAGCCGGGTGAGTCGCTGAGCCGGGTGAGTCGCTGAGCCGTGTGAGCCGCCGGTGTGGCGGCCGGGCGGTCCGGCCGCCCGGCCGCCCCGGTCACGACCCCTTCGCCGACGTCAGGCCCGGCAGCCGGTTCAGCACGACCACCTTGTCGTCCGATGCGCCCTTCTTCGGGACGTACACCAGTTGGCCGGAGACCCGCTCCTTGGTGAGGGTGGACTTCACCTCACCGGTCAGCAGCGCCTCCACGTCCTCGTTGAGCGGCGGACGCAGCCCCTCGGCCGCGGTCTGCCGCTCGAAGTGCTTGCTGCTGAAGAAGATCAGCGCCCCGCCGTCGTCCGTGCGCAGGCCGAGCGGGGCGAACGTACCGCTCTTCAGCGGCTGGTCGATGTACTGGTACGAGAAGCCCGCGCGCCGGGTGGTGCGGCGTTCCTCCCGCCAGTCGGACGTGGCGGAGCCGGGTGCGAAGACGTCCGGGGTGCCCTTCTGCAGGTACTCCGTGTACCCGTCGCTCAGGTCCTTCGGGGCCAGTACCAGGTCGGTGCTGTCCACGGCCACCGGCTCGGCCCGTCCGTCGTCGTCCTTCGCGATGCGCGGCAGCGCCGACGGTGCGACGACCGACAGATAGGACGCCTTCCACCCGGCGCCGGGACCGGACTTGACGAAGACGATCAGCCAGCGGGTGTCCAGCTTGCCGTTGTCCTCGTCGCGGTTGGAATCGGTGTCCGCGAGGAACCACCGCGGCCAGCCGGCCTTCTTCGGGATGACATATGTGGCGTCGGTCAGCTCCAGCGGCGTGTGGTTCGCGTTGCCGTCCGGATGGTTCTTCTGCCGTGCCGTCAACCCGGCCTGGTTGATCGCCCCCAGCGCTCCCGTGACCCGGTCCGCGTCCAGAGCCGGGTCATAGGCCTTGTCCGCCGCGTTGTACGCGGCGGTGAAGGTCCTCAGGGCCTCGGCGGCCTCAGACCTTGTCGCGGTCGGAACCACTTCCAGCTCGCCGTGCACCGTCATGCACCCGGTCGCCGTCATGCTCAGCACCGTCGCCGTCACGAGCACCGTCGCCGGCCGAATCGGCCTCAGGCTTCTCATCCGCTGCTTTCCGCGCCTTCTGATCCGTCGCCCCCACGGAGGGGGCCGCTGACCGTCCGAACCCTACCGGGGCGAGGAACAGTGCGAGGGTGGGGATCAGATACAGCGCCCACACCGTGATCTGAAGGACGGTCGGGTCGGGCTGGAAGTTGAAGGTGCCCTTCAGCAGCGTGCCGTACCAGCTGTCCGGCGGGATGGCGCCGCTGATGTCGAACGCCTGGTTGTGCAGACCGCCGATGAACTCGGCCTCCTGCAAGTCGTGGACGCCGTAGGCGAGTACGCCCGCGGCGACGACCACCAGCATGCCGCCGGTCCAGGTGAAGAACTTCGCCAGGTTGATCTTCAGCGCGCCGCGGTAGAACAGCCAGCCCAGCACCACGGCGGCCGCGATGCCGAGGAAGGCGCCGATCATCGGGTGCCAGCCGTCGTCCGCCGCATGCACCGCACGCCACACGAACAGCGAGGTCTCCAGGCCCTCCCGGCCCACCGCGAGGAGCGCCGTGGCGACCAGGGCGCCGGTGCCCATCGCGAGTGCCGCGTCGAGCTTGCCGTGCAGCTCCGTCTTCAGATGCCGTGCGGTGCGCCGCATCCAGAAGACCATCCAGGTGACCAGGCCGACCGAGATGATCGACAGCGAACCGCCGAGCGCCTCCTGGGCCTTGAACGTCATCTCCTGCGAGCCGAACTCCAGGCCGGCGCCGAACGCCAGGCTGACCACGACCGCGATGCCGACCCCGATCCAGATCGGCACGAGCTTGTCCCGGTTGCCGGTCTTCACCAGATAGGCGATGAGGATGCAGACGACCAGGCAGGCCTCAAGCCCCTCACGCAGGCCGATCAGGAAGTTGCTGAACACGTCTCGGTTCTCCTTTTCTGCTTCGAGCCCCGTTACGAGAACAGCGCCCGGCCCCACCAGTCGTCCTTGTCGCGGACGCCCGGTGGCACGGCGAAGTGCGCCGAACCCACGTGCTGGATGTACTCGTTGAGTGCGTCGTGCGCGGCGAGACGCCGCTGCAACGGAATGAAGGCCTTGCGGGTGTCGCGCTGGTAGGCGAGGAAGAACAGCCCCGCGTCGAGCCGTCCGAGACCGTCCGTGCCGTCGGTGAAGGAGTAGCCGCGGCGCAGGATCATCGCACCGTCGTTGCTGTCCGGATGCGCGAGCCGCACATGCGCGGTCGGCAGCATCGCCTTCAGGAACGGCTCGTCGCGTTCCTTGGCCTTGCCGACCGGTGCGCCCTCGCCCTTGTCGCGGCCGAAGACGTCCTCCTGCTCCTGCAGCGGTGCCCGGTCCCAGGTCTCGATGTGCATCCGGATGCGGCGGGCCACCAGGTACGAACCCCCGGTCATCCAGCCCGCCTTGTCCTTCTCACCCACCCACACATGCGTGTCCAGGGAGGCGGTGTCGGTGCCGGAGATGTTCCGGGTGCCGTCCTTGAAGCCCATCATGTTGCGCGGGGTCTGGGCGTCCGGCGTCGTCGACGACGTCTTGCCGAAGCCCAGCTGGGACCAGCGGATCGCGACCCGGCCCATGCCGATCCTGGCCAGGTTGCGGATCGCGTGCACCGCGACCTGCGGGTCGTCCGCGCATGCCTGGATGCACAGGTCGCCGCCGCTGCGGGCCGCTTCGAGGTTGTCGCCGGGGAACTTCGGCAGATCGACGAGCGCCTCGGGGCGCCGGTCCGCCAGACCGAACCGGTCCTTGGCGAAGAGCGACGGGCCGAAGCCGATGGTGAGCGTGAGCCGGGACGGCTTCAGGCCCAGGGCCTCGCCGGTGTCGTCCGGCGGGGCCTCGGCCAGGCCGCCGTAGGCGCCGTCGCCGACCGCGTGACCGGCCGTCATCCGCTCGGCGGCCCGCGTCCACTCCTTGAGCAGTGCGACCAGTTCGGCGCGGTCCTTGGTCGTCACGTCGAACGCGGCGAAGTGCAGCCTGTCCTGTACGGCAGTGGCGATACCGGCCTGGTGGACACCGTGGAACGGCACGGCCGCTCCACTGTCGGAAGCCGGTACCGCGTCGCTCTGCGTGTGCACCGCGGCGACCGCGCCACCGCCGGCAACCGCGCCCAGCGCCAGTCCGGCGCCGCCCCAGCCCAGCAGCGCCCGGCGCGACGGCGCGGAGCTGCCGGGACCCGCCGACGCCGGTGCGGCGTCGGCGGTGTCCTCCGTACGGTCGGACATGACCCAGGCCTCCCCGCCGGTTACTTCGTGACCGCGGCGGCGAGCTGGGACAGCGGCTCGGCGAGCGCGTTGACCGCGTCCGACAGCTCCTTGCGGTCCGCCTTGCCGACCTTGTCGTAGGAGGTGAACTCGTAGGAGTTCTTGTCCGTGCGGTACTTGTCCAGCAGCGTGTTCAGCGCCGCGAACTGCTTGTCCAGGGACGCGGTCAGAGCCGCGTCGTTCTTCGAGGCGATCGGCTTCAGCAGCTCGTAGGACTTCTGCGCGCCCTCGACATTGCCCTTGAAGTCGATGAGGTCGGTGTGGCTGTAGCGCTCCTCCTCACCGGTCACCTTGCCGGTGGCGACCTCGTCGAGGAGCTCCTTGGCGCCGTTGGCCATCGAGGTGGGAGTGATGTCCGCCGTGCCGACCCGCTTCTGCCAGTCGACCAGGTCCTTGTAGAGCTTCGGGGCGAGGGCCTTCTCCTCGGCGCCCAGCTTCTTGTCCTGCCACAGCGCCTTCTCCAGGCGGTGCCAGCCGGTCCACTCCTGGCCGTCCTCCAGGCCGTCCTCGCGGATGTCGACCTTCGGGTCGATGTCACCGAAGGACTCGGCGACCGGCTCGGTGCGCTCCCAGCCGAGCCGGGAGTCGGCGTAGGCCTTCTTGGCGGCCTCGATGTCACCCGCGGCGACGGCGTCGGTGAACACCTTGACCTTCGGCAGCGTCTCGTCGGCCTGGGCCTGGACGTAGGTGCGGTAGGCGGCGACGGCCTTGTCCATCTCGGGGCTGCGCTTGGCCGCGTTGGCGCCGGTGACCTGGATCTTCTGGCGGATGCCGCTGCCCTTCATACCGGGCTTGCAGGCGATCTCGTACGAACCCGCCTTGATCTCGGCCGTGATGGTGGCCTTGGTGCCGGGGCCGATGTTCTCGCGCTCGGCGACGATGCGGTCGTCCGGGAACAGGACGTAGACCTCGGTGACCTTCGATCCCTTGTTCTGCACGGCCAGCTCGACATGGCCGGCCGGCAGCTTCTTCTTCGACACCTCGCAGGAGTCGTCCTTCGCGACGACCTGCACGGAGCCCTCGCCCTTGCCGTCGCTCTTCTCTGCACAGCCCGTGACGGCGGTCAGGGCGGCCACGGTCGCGGCAGCGGTGACGACGGAGAAACGAACGGCTTGCATGCGGGCTCCACAACACGAAGGTGAAGATCGGACAGAATCAGGTGAGGCGAACCTAATTTAGTCGAGGCTTACCTCACCCGTCCCCCCGCATGCAGTGATTAGGCTCTCATCCGCCCGTGCCGGATACGAGGTGATTACGGACGACCTCCTAACGACCCACTGCTTGGTCAAGAAAGGGTCAAAAAGATCTTTTCGGCACGACCAGCGGCGCCCCGGTCCGCGGATGCGGGAAGACCTCGACCGGCTGCCGGTAGACCTCACCGAGCAGCTCGCCCGTGAACACCTCGGCAGGCGGGCCCGTCACCGCGATCCGGCCCCCGTGCAGCACCGCCGCCCGGTCCGCGTACGCCGCGGCCAGCCCCAGGTCGTGCAGCACGACGACGACCGCGTCACCGGCGGCGGCCCGCTCCCGACAGATCCTCAGGACCAGTTCCTGGTGGCGCAGGTCGAGCGCCGCGGTCGGTTCGTCCAGCAGCAGCAGCGGGGCGCGCTGAGCCAGCACCCGGGCCAGTGCCACCCGGGCCCGCTCGCCGCCGGACAGGGCGGAGAAGGGGCGCCCGGCGAACGCGGTCACCTCGGTGGCCGCCATCGCAGCCGTGACGGCCTCCTCGTCCTCGTCCGCCCGCTCCGTCCCGGCCCACGGCGCCCGGCCCATCCGGACGACGTCCTCCACCGGGAACGGGAACGACAGCGCGGCGGACTGCGGCAGGACGGCCCGGCGCAGGGCCAGCTCGGGGGCCGGCCAGTCGGCGGCCGGGCGCCCGTCGATCCACACCCCGCCGTCCCCGGCGGGCAGGTCGGCGGCCAGTGCCGCCAGCAGGGTCGACTTCCCGGCCCCGTTGGGCCCGACCAGGGCCAGCACCTCGCCCGCGCACGCGGTCAGTTCGATGGCGTCGAGCACCGTTCGCTGCCCCAGCCGCACACACAGGCCGCGCGCCTCGGCGACGGGGGAGCCGACGGGGACCGGAGCGGGCAGCAGCCGGCCCCGGGCCCGGAACAGGTTCTTCAGGGGGCTCATGCCCAACCACCTTGCTTACGACGGGTCCGGCGCAGCAGCCAGAAGAAGAACGGGCTGCCGAAGAGTGCGGTGAGCACGCCCAGGGGCAGTTCGGCGGGATCGGCGACGGTACGGGCCGCGAGATCACCGGCCATCAGCACCAGGGCGCCGCCGAGCGCGCTGCCGGGGACGAGGAAGCGGTGCCCCGGGCCGTTCGCCATGCGCAGCAGATGCGGAACCAGCAGCCCCACGAAGGAGATGATCCCGGCGACCGCCACCGCGGCCGCCGTCAGCAGCGCCACGACCAGGACGAGCACGACGCGCAGCCGCTCCACGTCGACGCCCAGATGTCGGGCGGGCCGCTCGCCGAGCGCGAGGAGGTCCAGCTTCCGGGCGTAGAACGGCGCGACGACCAGTCCGGCCACCGCGCACGGCAGCACGGCGAGCACCTTGGGCCAGGTCGCCTGGGCCAGCGAGCCCAGCTGCCAGAAGGTGATCTGCGAGACCTGGGCGTTGTCGGCGAAGAAGATGAACAGTCCGATCAGCGCGCCCGCGAAGGCGTTGACCGCGATGCCGGTCAGGATCAGTGTCACGACCTCGGTCCGCCCGCCCGACCGCGACAGCGCGTACACCAGCACCACGGTCGCGAGCCCGGCGGCGAACGCGCAGACCGTGATGGTCCAGTTGCCGAAGAAGTTCAGCCCGAACGTGATCGAGGCGACCGCGCCGACCGCCGCCCCGGAGGAGATCCCGATCACACCCGGTTCGGCGAGCGGATTGCCGAACACGCCCTGCATCAGGGCGCCCGCGCAGCCCAGCGACGCCCCGACGAGCAGGGCGAGGACGACCCTCGGCAGCCGTACGTTCCACAGCACGCTCTCGCCGACCCGGTCCAGCGCGGCTCCGCCGAGACCGAGCCGGTGCTGTACGGAACCGAGGACGTCGCCGAGCGGGATGCTGTACGCGCCCAGCCCCGCGGAGAGCAGGGCGCACACCACGAGGGCGGCGAGCAGCCCCGCGGTCAGGACGGTGCCGGTGGGGCGCCCGGTCCGGGACGGTGCGGGGGAGTGGTCCTCGGGCGGCGGCTGCGGGGTGCCGGGCCGGGTGCCCGGCTCGTACGAGGTGGTCACGACTCCGTCCCGCCCTCCGGGTAGAGCTGTGCGACCAGTTCGCCCAGCACCCGGTCCGTGCGCGGCCCGTAGTTGAGCAGCACGCCGTCGTCGACGGAGACGATCCGCCGGTCCAGTCCGGCCGGGGTCTCGGCGACGCCCGGGATCTTCACCAGGCCGTCGACGCCACCCACGGACTCGAGCCCCTTGGTCATCACCAGGATGGCGTCGGGGGCGGCCTTGGCGAGGGCCTCGCTGGTGATGGCGGTGAAGTCCTTCTTCAGCCCGGACGCCTTGCCCGCGTCCACCGCTCCCGCCGCTTCGAGCAGCGAACTCGCCCCGGACTCCCGGCCGCCCAGCAGATAGACGGAGGCCGAACCGCGCAGATAGAGGAAGGCGACCCGCGGTTTCGTGCGCCCGTCCGCCGGGGCGGGCACGGACTTCTGTACGGCTTCGATCCGGGACCGGGTGCGCTCGGCGAGCTCGGTGCCCGAGTCGGGAACGCCCAGGGCCGCCGCCACGGTGTCGATCCGGCTCTCGACATCGGCGAGTTCCTTGGCCGGTTCGACGACCAGGAGCGGAATGCCGGCATCGCGGATCTGGCCGATGGCCTCCGCGGGGCCGGTCGTGGTGTCGGCGAGGACGAGGGTCGGCTTCAGCGACAGCACGCTCTCCGCGGAGACGTCATGGGCGCGGGTCACCACCGGGAGCTTCGCCGCCTGTTCGAAGGTGGTGGTGACGTCACGGGCCACGACGTGCTCGCCGAGGCCGAGTGTGAAGACGATCTCACTCAGGCTGCCGGTCAGCGGAACGATCCGGTCCGCCGAGCGGACGGTGACCTTCGCGCCGTCCGCCGATGTCACCGTGACCGGCAACTGCGGCTTCGGCACGGTGGACAGGGGCTCCACCCGGTCGGCCACGGCGGCCTCTGCGGAGGCGGCGGGGGTCCCCGTGTCCGTACCGCCGCCGCAGCCCGTCAGGGCGAGGGCCAGGGCGGCGACGGCCGCCATCGCACCCCAGGGGCCACGGCTCCGGACCGGACCGCGTCCTGGCCGCGGGGCGCCCGGTTCCGGTGGGGCGAAGTGCTGTGAGGAGCGCACGGGGCACCGTCCTGTCGTTCTGCGGTGAGCAGTTGGTCATGGTCTGCGAGCAATGCGGTGGAAAGGGGTACCACCAGGAGGTGGATGTTGCTTAGGTTAGCCTTACCTGACTTTCTCGATTTCGGAGGGGCTCCATGCTGCCGTTCAGACCTGCCCGCGCGCTTGCCGTCGCGCTTCTCGCGGTCCTGCTGGGAGCCCTGCTCCCGGCCACCGCCGCGCAGGCGGCGAGCCGCACGGTGCAGGGCGGCAGGCTGGACTGGGGCATCAAGTCCTCGTTCCAGAGCTATGTCACCGGCCCTGTTGCGAACGGCAGTTGGAGCCTGACCGGGGGTGCCGCCACGGTCGGCGGCAGTCAGTTCCGCTTCCACTCCGCCACCGGCTCCTACGACCCGGACACCGGCGCCTTCGTCTCGGCGTTCTCCGGCGGGGTCCGCTTTGTCGGCCACCAGAAGTCGGGCGGCGGCTACCAGCTGGACCTCACCATCAGCCGCCCCACCGTCCGTATCGCGGGCGGCGGCGGGACCCTGTACGCCGACATGGTCAGCAAGGACCGGGCGAGTGGTCGTGTGACCTCGTCCGCCCAGGTGCCGCTCGCGACGCTCGGTCTCTCCGGGATCGACATGAGGGGCGGGTCCACGCCCATCGTCCTGCGCACGATTCCGGCGACACTGACGTCACAGGGCGCCAAGGCGTTCGCCGGCTACTACACGGCCGGCACGGCCCTCGACCCGGTCAGCCTCTCCGTGGACACCGTCGCCCCGGCCCGGCAGCAGGCCGCGTCCCCGTCCCCGACGAAGTCGGCGTCCGCCAAGAAGCCCGAGAACTCCGAGAAGTCGGAGAAGTCGGAGAAGAAGGCGGGACGTTTCGAGGACGCCGCGGTCGACTGGGGGGTGCGTCGCACCTTCCGCGAGTACGTCACCGGCGCCATCGGCAAGGGGGAGTGGACTCTCGCCGACGGCGCCCAGGACGGCGGGGCACTCTTCCGCTTCCCGCGGGGCGAGGGCACCTACGACCCGAAGAAGCAGACCCTCGACGCCCGTTTCGCGGGCAGCGTCCGCTTCACCGCGGCCGACGGGCTCGACCTGAAGCTGTCGGCGGTCGCGGTGCGGGTGCGGGCGGGCAAGGGCACGCTCTCGGCCGACGTCCTGAGCGACGGCGACCGGCGCAAGTCCGTCCCCCTCGTCACCTTCACCGCGAAGGACTTCACGCCGAAGGACGGTCTCGCCGTCCTCACCGAAGCCCCCGCCGTCCTCACCGCCGACGGTGCCAAGGCCTTCGGCTCGCTCTACCGGGCCGGCACCGCGATGGACCCGGTCTCGCTGGCCGTCGCCGTCGACACCGGCGCCGAACTGCCCGCCCTGCCCGACCTGGGCAGCAGCCCCGAACCCTCCGACCCGCCCGCGAAGAAGACCGGGACCGCCACCGCGGCGTCGACGGCCGACACCGGCTCCGGTTCCCGCACCGGTCTGTATCTCGGCATCGGCGGCGCGGGCGTCCTCGCCGCCGCGGCAGGCGCGTTGTACCTCGCCCGCCGTCGCAGCGGCACCCGGGACAACGAACAGAACCGGACCCCCTGAACTCCCGCCCCCTGTCCCACCCCTTTCCCACCCCCGGCTTCACCTCCCAAGGAGACCACCGACCATGGCAGCCACCCGCCGCCCCATAGCTCTCGCCGCCGCCGTCGCCACGGCAGCCACCCTCGGCGCGACCGTCTTCGCCCTTCCGGCGCTCGCCGTCGGCAACACCGCCTCCGCCAAGACGGCCGCCTCGGCGCCGCAGATGGATCTGACGGACGGCACGCTGGAATGGGGCTTCAAGGAGTCCTTCCGCAAGTACCTCGCCGGGCCGTACTCCGGCGGGAAGATCACCGTCAAGGACGGCGCCACCCAGGCAGCCGACAACGGTGTGTTCACCTTCGTCGACGGCAAGGGCAGCTACGACACGTCCACGCACGGCACCGACACCGCCTTCCAGGGCAGCGTCAACTTCTACGCGCACGGCGGCGTTCTCGACATCACGCTCTCGGACCTGAAGCTCTCCACGTCCGGTACCGGCGGCGCGATCACCGCCGATGTCACCACCCCGGCAGGCACCGTGGACGACGTGTCGGTCGCGGAACTCGACCTCTCGGCGGTGCGGCCGGGCCAGGGCGCGAACGGTGCGATGGTCTTCAAGGACATCCCCGCGACGCTGACGAAGGCGGGCTCCGAGGCCTTCAACGGCCAGTACAAGGAGGGCGACGCGCTCGACCCGGCCACCCTCGCGGTGACGCCGGTCGCCGCCTCCACCGAGGAGCCGACCACCGAGCCCACGCAGGAGCCCAGCACCGACCCGAGCACCGACCCGACCGACGAGCCGAGCACGGAGCCCACGCAGGAGCCCACCTCGACGGCGTCCCCGTCCGCCGCTCCGTCCACCTCCGCCCCGTCCTCCTCCGCCCCGTCCGCCGTCGACGGCGCGATCGTCGACGGCACCCTGGACTGGGGCGTCAAGAAGTCCTTCCGTACGTACATCACGGGCCCGATCGCCAACGGCAGGGTCGAGACGACCTCCGGCGCCACCGCCTCCGGCGACGGCTACCGCTTCCCGGACGCCACCGGCACCTTCGACGCCGACCAGCAGACCCTCAGCGCCGACTTCGCCGGCCAGGTCCGCTTCCTGGGCCACGAGTCCAGCGGCTCCTACGCCCTCGACCTCTCCTTCACCGGCCTCCAGATCCGGGTGAACGGCACGAAGGGCAGCCTGGTCGCGGACGTCTCCGCCAAGGACCGCGAGACCGGAAAGACCACCACGTACACCGGCCTGGCCATCGCCGACCTGAAACTGCCGAAGGGTGAACTCGCCGCCGAGGACGGTGTGGTGACCCTCTCGGCCGTCCCGGCGACGCTCACCGCCGACGGCACCAAGGCCTTCGGCGGCATGTACCAGGCGGGCGAACAGCTCGACGCGCTGACCGTCGCGGTCGCCCTCGACGAGAACGCCGAACTCCCGAGCGGCAGCAGCTCCACCGGCTCCACCGGCTCCACCGGCTCGGCCGGCCAGGCCGGTGACACCACCGCCAGCGGCACCGGCAGCGTCGGCAGCGGTTCCGTGGGCGGTTCGGTCGGCGGTTCCGGCTCCCTCGCCGCCACCGGTTCCGACGTCCCGACGGGTGCTCTGCTCGCCGCCTCGGGTGTCGTGGTGGCGGCCGGCGCCGGCGCCGTGATCGCCGCGCGCCGTCGCCGTACCGCCTGACCGTTCCCCGGCAGCGGACACCACCGCCCGGTGACGACCCACTCGTGGGGCCGTCACCGGGCGGTGTTGAATGCGCACGTGAGCGACAGCGACTTCGACGTTCCCGCAGGCATCGACGTACTGCGGGTGTTCTGCGGCCCCGACGGCCGGCACGGCAACCCCCTCGGCGTCGTACGCGACGGGCGTACGTACCCCGACGAGGCGTCCCGGCAGGCTCTGGCCCGCCGACTCGGCTTCAGCGAGACCGTGTTCGTGGACGACCCCGAGCGCGGGCACGTCGACATCCACACCCCCGGACTCCGCCTCCCGTTCGCCGGCCATCCGCTCGTCGGCACCGCCTGGCTGCTCGATCTGGAGATCCTGGAGCTGCCCGTCGGAGAGGTGTTCGCCCGCCAGGACGGGGAGTTCACCTGGATCAGCGCCCACCCCGCGTGGGTGCCGCCGCGCACCCTGGAGCAGTACGCGTCGGTCGCCGAGGTCGAGGCACTGACCGGCCCGCCGCCCGGCGAGGGCTGGGTGTACGTCTGGGCCTGGGAGGACGAGGCGGCGGGCCGGGTCAGGGCGCGGGCGTTCCCGCGGCGTATGGGCGGCATCGTGGAGGACGAGGCCACGGGCGCGGCGGCCCTGCTGCTCAGCGACCGGCTCGGCCGCGCCCTCAACATCACGCAGGGACGCGGCTCCCAGATCCTCACCGCGCCCGGACCCGACGGCAGGGTGGAGATCGGGGGTCGCGTCCTGCTGGCCGTTCGTGGCTGAGGGCTTGAGGGCCTGGGGGGGGCGAGCGCTTGAGCGGCATGGCGGACCCGGAAACGCCGACGTGGTGTGACGCGTTGACCGGGATTCCGAAATGTTTTCGGCCGACATCGACGGCGACGTGCTGGTATTCGACGCTTCTTCAAATATTAGGCTTGCGGGAAATAGTGATACGGAT